>JBGTCP010000053.1:0-10836 GCA_041748815.1 Chthoniobacterales bacterium | reverse complement strand
CGAGGTGGAAGCCGGTCAGAGCCGCTCATATCTCATCAACGTCCCCGTCCCTTTGCAGCAGCACACCCCGGCAGAGTCCCAGGGATATTCCATCGACATCTCGGGCACCGGCATGACTCTGCAGAACGTGTATTCCGGCACTAGCCGATGGGGAGGAAGCACGCGTGTCAGCGAGCAATTTATTTTATTAGTGGGCGAGGCCAGCGAGAAAACCTGGGGAGCCATCGAAGATGCAAAGAACGCATCCGGCGAAGCACTCACCGGCAGCCGGGTGGACCTTGCTGCTATCCCTGACAACCCGATATCACTCTCCGGTGTGAATGGGATTTGGATCACTCCCGAGGATTACTCAAAATTTTCTGCAGGGCAATCGGCGGCGGTGCTTTCCTGGATTGCACGCGGCGGCGAGTTGCACATCACCGGCACCTCGCTGCCATCGGCGCTGGAGACATTGCGGCGCGGCGAAGGCACTGTACGTCATGGTCTCGGAACCATTCACACCGCCGACTTCGAAGCAGGCATACCGATGGCAGAGCATATCGTTGCGCATGTCAAAAACATCCCACCGCACCTCGAGAAACTCCCACCGCCGGAGCCGCCGCTCATTAAAGCCTATGTAAAAAAACCAAACACTCCGGTGATTGCCATCATGCTTTTCAGTGTGCTTTTTGCCGCAGTGATCGGGCCGATAAATTTGTTTGTGCTAGCTAAGCGGGGTAAGCGGCATTTGTTGTTTTTTACAACGCCCGCGATTTCTCTGATCGCCAGCGGGATCATGCTCGGGATCATTATTTTTGGCGACGGCGTCGGCGGAGAGGGTGCTCGCGTGGGATTTGTGTTTTCGCTTCCATCGCAGAACGAGATGCAGATTTACCAGCATCAGCGCTCGCGCACCGGCGTGCTCACAAGGACCGGATTTTCAATTCCTGAAAGAAGTTACACACGGCAGATCCCGCGTTACGGATCGGGATTTAATCAGCACAACGATCCATCCGAGCTTTTTGTGACGGGCACGAAACACAGTGGCGATTGGTTCCGCTCCCGCAGCGTGCCGGAGCAGGTAATTGAAAGCGCCATTCCCTCGCGCGCAAGGATTGAGCTTACCTCGACCGCTCCGCTTACGGTGGTCTCCAGCTTCGACGTCACTCTGGAACCATTTTTCTATCGCGATGAATCCGGCGGGCTCTGGAAAGCCGACCGCCTCGCGCAGGGCCGCCGCACCGAGCTCGTCGCAAGTACAGAGCAGGAAGTCACCGCGTTTTTGGAAGATTGCGCCCACGCTGGTGAGAGGATCCATCAGAGCCTCACAGCCGCATCTTCGCTGCCGGGGTATTTCGTCGGGACTGTCACGAAACCCTCCGATATTTTCATCCCCACGCTGTCATCGATCTCGTGGAATAAAGAGCAATGCTACTTTGCGGGAGAGGTCGCACGATGAACGCGCCCACTCCACCACCACTCCCCGACCTCATTGTCGAGGTGGAAAATTTGCGGAAGTCCTTCGGGAATCTGCGCGCGGTGAATGGCGTGAGCTTCGGCGTTCGCAAGGGGTCGGTCGTGGGATTCATCGGTGCCAATGGCGCCGGCAAAACCACCACCATGCGCATCATGGCCACGCTGGAACTGCCGGATAGCGGAGACGTGCGCATTCACGGACTCAACGCCACCACACATCCACGCGAAGTGCGCGATGTGCTCGGATGGATGCCGGATGCCTACGGCACCTACAAATACATGAGCGTGCTGGATTACCTCGATTTCTTTGCGCGCGCCAGCGGGCTCAGAGGCTCGACCCGCAAGTCGCGCCTAGCCGAGGTGATGGAATTCACCAACCTTGATGTGATCGCCGATCTGGACATGAATGCATTGTCCAAGGGCATGGGCCAGCGGCTTTGCCTTGCGCGCACGCTGCTGCACGATCCGGAGCTACTCATCCTCGACGAGCCCGCCGCCGGGCTGGATCCCAAGGCACGCATCGAATTCAAAAACCTGGTGCGCCTGCTGGCGACGCAGGGCAAGACGATTTTCATCAGCTCGCACATTCTATCCGAGCTCGGCGAGATGTGCGACAGCCTGGTCTTCATCGATGCCGGACGCATCGTGCACCAGGGCACCTCGGAAAGCCTCAAGCACCACACATCCAGCGCTTTGGTCATCACCGTCTCGGTGCTCGGACCCCCGCTCGGCCTGCTACAATGGGCCGACCTCGCTGCGGATGTGCAAATCGTGAGCGAGTTGCCCGCAGGCGCACGCATCAGCATCCCGGCAGCCGAGAATCCCGCAGAGGCAATGGCCGACTGCCTCACGCGCATCCTGGAGGCGGGCATCCGCGTGTCCTCTTTTCATCGGGAAGAGCGACGGCTGGAGGATGCGTTCGTTGATCTTCTTCGCAAGGAACATCCACAGCCATGAGCAATACTTCCCATTTTCTCAAAGCGGATTTTGCCGACTGGCTGAATCCCATGATCGTCAAAGAATTGCGCCAGGGGTTGCGAACGCATGGCTTTGTTTGGCGCTTCATCGTTGTCCAGATGGCGATGGTTTTCATCGTGGCAATGAGCGTGGCCGCGCAGGATAATGTCGGTGCGAGGGGAGTGATCACGTTTTTCTTTTGGTTCATCATCGCCATCCCGCTGGTCTTCATCATTCCAAATATCGGCACCGGAGCAGTGGCGGATGAAAGGATTGACCACACCCTTGAGCCGATCCTCCTCACGCGGCTTTCAACGTGGCACATCCTTTTCGGTAAATGGCTTGCCCTGGTTGCGCAAGCTGCGCTGCTGGTCGTGACGGTGCTTCCATATCTGGTCATTCGGTATTATGTGGGTGGCATCAACCTGCTGCAGGAGCTTGCCTCGCTGGGTAATCTCTGGCTCGCAAGCGCGGTGCTCACAGCTGCGGCAATCGGGCTTTCACCTTATTTAAGCAGGGTCGGACGTATCGTGATCACTTTCCTGGCGGTGTTCGGTGCGCTCTTCCTTTGGAATGTGGTCGCAATTATTTTTATGACCTCGGGCGGTAGCAGCACGACCACATTTGGCGGATGGGATTGGCCCCTGCTCATTCTGATTGCTGCAGTCTTTGTGGTGCTGTTCTTTGAAATCGGCGCATCGCGGATTGCTCCGCTGGTCTCTTATCATTCACTGCGCATGCGCCTGATTGGATTGTTTTCCGCTTTGATTGCAGGTGCCTGGGCATGGCTGACGGATTTTGGAGATGAGGCATTTTTGATGATCGCGTTGCCGGCATTTTTGGCGGCAAGCATTGCCATGCTGGAGGCGATCCCGCGCTTTCGCCCGCCCGACCAAGGCAGGAACGCGGCCGGAGCGGCATTGAAGAATCTATTTTTCAGCCGTGGCTGGCCTTCCGGAGTTGCATATGCCGTGTTGCTCACATTGGTGCTTGCCGGGGCATTTGTTGCGACTGGCGGACTCGACATCATCGACACGCACGATCTGTTTGTGGTGTATGCTTTCTCCACGCTGTTTTTCATGCCAGCTGTGATGGGACTTCCGCTGCTTCGAAGGGCCAAAAGCAGCTACTTGTATGTGGGAATTTTTGTCCTCTGTTTCGCCCTGGGACTTTTCCTGTACGTTCTAAAAAACGCTTCTGGCAGTGATAATGATTACATGTTTGCCCTGAGTTTTCTTCCGCCTGCAGGCTTGCTCTTCGCGGCAGATGTCTCAACCGATGAGATCGGACACTCCGCGGCGGTTGCATCCTTGGTAGGTCTGCTGGCGATGGCCGGACTCATAATCCGTGCACTGGTGTGCTCTGCCCGGCTCCGCAAAAAGGAGAGCCTTTGATCAGGTCCACCATCGCTTGGCTCTATCAAAAACTGGCTGCTTTGGTGACCCGCCACCCAAAGCCCGTCGCTGCAGCGGTTGTGCTTGCGCTCATAACATGGCTGCTCGTTTCGCTATACCAATGGCAGCCCGAACGTCAGGTCGCCCGGCATTTTGACGACTGGGTGCAAGCAGTCGAGGATCGTAAATGGAAACGCATCGAAGGCATGTTTCATGATGATTATTCGGATCCCTGGGGCTTCGACAAAGCAACCGTGCTGCGGGAAGCGCGCGAAGCCATGCGACATTTCTTTGCTCCCGTCGTCACTGCGCACGAGGTCGCGATTCAGGTCGATGAAACCACTGGTGAAGTGCGCTGCCGGCTTACCATTGATGGCGATGGCACCACGGTCGCCGGATTGATCCGGCACGAACTCAATAGCCGACGCCCGGTTTTTGTGCTGCACTGGGAGCGCACCGATTGGCGGCCTTGGCATTGGCAAATCAAGCGCATCGAATCCGAAGACATCTCCCTGCACCGCTATCGAGGTTTTTAATTTATGAAAAACATCCGCTCACTCATGCTTGTTAGTCTCCTATCAATCGCCGCTCCCGTCGCCGCACAGGAGGACGCGCCACCGCCACGCGGAATATGGACTGCGGAGTTGCCTGGTGGCACCTTCCATGTCCGCCTCGCGGATGTCTCCTCCACCAGCATCCATGAATTCATCGTGGATGGTGCCGCACGTGTGCAGGAGGTGGTCATTGCCACAAGTTCACCAGTCGTTGCGCGGTTTTACGTCATCGAGCCAATCACTCCGACTTCTCCCATTGGTGTCGGCCAATCCCTCATCGACAAAACCCGCGAGCGTGCTGAGGAAGCACTCAGTCGCGTGGGGGCCGATGAGGCATTGCGCGCCGTGAGCAAATCGCATCCGGCCACCACCCACGCCAAAACCGTCGAATACCGCCTCCAATCCCGCGAAGATCTGCAAAGCCTCTTTGATCACCTCCAGGACCACTGGCTCCGAAACCGGCCAGGAACATTCCGCCTGGAAGAATAAAGCTTCCGGTTACTACTGTGCCGGACAGGGCATCTCGTCATCGCTTGCTTTCGGACCAGGTTTCGGGCAAGTTAAAAGCGTTATGCAGACCCCTGAGGTATTACCGGACCGGATTCCTGCTCCTCCCGAACTCGTGGAGAAAGCGGAGGAACTAATCCGCACCTATTCCGGTTGCTTCTGGTTCCGGCATCCCGATGCGCGGGTACGTTACCGGGATGATCTACCGCTTGTCGTCGAACATTTGCGCGACTACGGCGACAAAAATGCTTGGCGGGCGGCGCAGGATTTACAGCGATGCCTCTAACCAAATTCCAACGAACCGTGCTTGGCCTCATTGTAGGCAATCGCAGTGAAACCAGCCATTTTGCCGGAGGCCTTGTCCTGAATGCAACGGATGACTCGGCACGTTTCTCTCACGATTTTGATATGTTTCACGACGCCATCGAGGACTTGGCTCTGGCGAGCGAGCGTGATGTGCAGACTCTGGAAGCAGCCGGTCTCGAAGTCATCAAGGTCAATCGCGATGCCTCCTGGGAAATGCCGGGCTCTTTCCGCAAGGCCATCGTCAAGGGACCAAATGACCAGGTCGAACTCGATTGGGCACACGATTCGGCCTTTCGCTTTTTCCCCATTGTTCCCGATCCGCTCCTCGGTTGGAGACTGCATCTTTTTGACATGGCTATCAACAAAGCCCTCGCATTATCGGCCCGCACCGAAACCCGGGATTATGTGGACATTGTCGAGCTCGGACGACGCTATCCACTGGAAGCAATCCTTTGGGCAGCCTGCGGCAAAGATCCCGGGTTCAATCCGCTATCGTTATTAAAGATGGTCATTCGTTTTGCAAAAATCGACCCCGTCACACTCGAAGAAATCCAAGCCCGCAATCTTGATCCCTTCGCGCTCAAAGAAGAGTGGATCGCCATGCACGACAAAGCCCGAGAGGAAATGACCTCACTCGCCAACGAGCAGCTCGATCTACCGATAGGCGTCGCCTTCGTAGACGAAAATGGCGAACCCGGCTGGCTCCGTTCTAATCCAGCGCTGCGCGTTCACCTTCCGTCCTTGCGTGGCTGTTTCCCATCGTTTTCGCCATTGGCCTAAGCGGTAGCCCCCGTGACGATGCTCGCATGCGTTCATCGATTTCCGAGCTGTAGTCCTAAATCGCAAAAATAATCTCCGAAGCTTCAGGCATTGGGTGATGCCGAAGGCATTTCAGCCACAGGAGCCGGGGGTCAGCGTAGCGGTTACCCCCGGGACCCTTCCCTCCCGTCGTTGATCCTGAAGGGATCACAGCCACTTGCGGACTTCAAAGAGTAAACGTCGGAGCTCAGCCAGCTGCCACATCGTAAGGGTGGGGATTATTTCACGTGGCCGTCCGGGTCTGTCGCTGCGTTCATCCTGACTTTAGCGGCATCTACCTTTGAGCTTGACTGATAGGCGACTTTTGTCAGTGTCCGGATGAACCGGGTTTTCCCTATGGTTTCTCTTCTTTATTCCCCAACCAGATTTGGTAGATGCTTGATTTCGACCCGTGTTGTGGTCGGTCTTGTCCTCGCTCTTTGCGGAAACATTGCCTCGGCCGCGATCTATGATCTGAATGACGATGTTCGTAAATTGCGGCTTAATATTCCGGATTCCGTTACCGTTGTTCGTGGCATTCTCGTCTATGGAAATGGTGCGGGAGGCGACAGCACCGGCCAGGCAACAAACGCTCAGCTGGTAGCGGTAGCCGAACAGCTCGGTTTCGCAATCCTGGCCACGGGCGGGTGGGGTAACTTCGGATACAACGACCCGCCCTGGGTCGACTTCGAAATCAATTGGTTCGAATCGCGGATCAGTCAGCTCGCCGGGATGAGCAATCATCCCGAATTAGTCAATGCTCCCTGGCTCCCCATGGGCCACTCCAATGGTGGCCAGATGTCGTACGGGATGAACACCAAACGTCCTCATAAAGTTATTGGATTCATCACGAGCAAAGGTTGTTGCTACAACAATTTTACTCCAAGCGAAGCAGCCTTGCTCACCCCCGGCATGCTGATCGCAGGGGAAACTGACACCAATCTAAGAAGGACGAACATTCGTTCTTTGTTCGATATCAACCGGCCCCGGGGAGCACTCTGGGCGTGGGTCGAGGAGCAGGGCGCAGGTCATGAGGCAGGTGCCACCCAGGAGCTGATTTTGGCTTTTCTTCTGGAATGTTACCGTCTGCGCTATCCTCCAGGCGCTTCGACGTTGGACGGCCCGATCAAGCTGAAGACCCTCAATGAATTTGATGGATGGCTCGTCGACCAGAATACCTGGCTTGATGGGGTGACAGATGTGTTTCCCTTTGATGACGCTCCCGTTGATCCTGCTACCTTCGGATGGGTGCCAAGCGAGCGCGTCGCCAGAATTTACCAGGCCTTTTCCTCCTATAACAAAGTCAGCAATACCGTCAGCGGTGCCTCCGGCGTGCGAACAGCTCCGTCGTCAGTAAATTATCAGGTCGCTTTAACGGGAGTGAATTGGAGTCGCATCGATTTTTATGAAGGCCCGGACAAACTTGGGGAAGCTTATGTCGGTGGAGGGAACAACCCAAGCATCGCATATCAGGCAACCGAAGGCCGGCTTCATTCGCATTATGGCATTGTGACCATGGTGGATGGATCTCAACGGGCAACCCATCTCCGGCGGGTGTTCGTCAAAGGTGATAACCCTCCAAGCGCCTTTGCCATGTGGGCTTCAACAGAATTGCCGCCGGGTGGCAATGCCCCTGGGGGCGTTCTCTTTTCGGATGGAGTGACGAATCTAGAGCGCTTCGCTTTCGGCCTCGGCACTGAGCCCCAGATAGATCGCTCGCGCTTACCCGCCGTAAATCTCGATCACTCCGGCTCCCAACCCGTGCTGGTCTATCAATATCAGATCAATGAAGCCGCCGTTGAGGCGGGGATGAACATGATGCCGGAATTCTCATTGGATCTCAGCACCTGGACGTCAATGGCTCACGAGTCATTGCTGAACCCTGACATCACCATTGAGAAAACGGACGATCAAATCACCATCCGCTGGCCTGCGGGCGGTCCCCAGCTTTTCCTCCGCAACGCCTTCAGCGACACGCCCTAAAATAATCAACGGAGGCGAACCGGTAGCCAGGGAAGCTCCGCAGGAGTCAGTCCTCGCATCGCAGCATTTTGGGGAAGCTCCGCAGGAGTCAGTCCTCGCATCGCAGCATTTTGGGGGCTTTCTTGGGCTGGAATGTTTGGTTATCCCATAGGTGCGGAACTCCATGCGCCCGATGAGAGGGCGTTACCATGAAGAAGCTCGCCCCGGGCGATGTCTTCCGGCCAGGGCCATTGTGGGTGAATGGTATCGGCTCCGGTAGATGCTTATTCCATTTGGTTTCACGCAAGTTGACAAAGTGAGCATTTTCGAGCACTTTTGATACATGTCACAGGATTCAACCCTCTTCCGCGCCCGTGTTCCCACCGCCCGCCTGCGCAGGGCGGAGAAAGTTTTTTCCCGCCTTGGGATGAAGACCGGTGATGCGTTTAATATCTTCCTGGCTCAGGTGGAACTCCAGGACGATATGCCCTTTCCAGTCACGACCCATCCTGAGCGCCTGCTTTCGACGGCACAGCAAGGAGCTCAGTGGGAGGCTGCTTTAGGTGAGTATTGAGGCGAAGCCAGGGGAGATTTGGATAGTCGATTTTGGAATGGCCGCCAATGCAGAAGGCGGCCAAGGGCCTGGCCGCCTCTACCTTTCTGCAGCATAGCGACATTGGGCGATAGTGACCAGAGGTTGGAGGCACATCAGCTTTCCTTGCGCTGATGCAAAACCATGAATGCATCGCCTGCCCCACCGGGCTGCGACAGGAAACGCTCAAGGTCGGCTGATCGCTCAAGTTCCTTCGGGGCATAACTTTTCAGGAATTCTGCCTGCGTTTGTAGTGCATGGGTGTTGAGACCAAAGCGTTTTCCTGTTTCCTGCAGGTCAGTGAAATTCACATCCGCTGTGATGTCCTGATGCCCGGCTCGCCCGTAAACTTCCGTTCCCTCAAAACGCATGTGTTGGAAATAGGCGCGGAGCGATCCGCGAAAACGTCGTGCATGCAACGCGGGCACTTCGCTGCCGTAGTCCAGGGTCAAGAGGTCGCCCGATTTTAACTTGCACATCCAGCCTGCAGCCCAATCCTGCCAGGCGGGCTGCAATTCGATACGGGTTCCGGGCTTGGGCGGATTTGCCAGCATCCAACGGAGTGATGAAGAACGTGCCGCCAGGGTGTCGAAGTCCTGTATTGGAAGCAGAGTTTCCTCGATGCGACCTTCGCTGATGCAAATCGCGACTTCCTGCCAAGCCGAGCCGTCGAATTCCAGCACGCGGAATGGAAAGGCATCGACCAGTTCATTGCTGATGATCACGGGGTTTATGATTTGGCGGAGTGCCTCTTCCACCGAGTCGTGCCAGCGGACCCGGGCTCCAAGGAGCTTGGCCTGCTGTGCTTTCAAAAATGGCGACTTTTCCACGATGTGGTATCGCACTTTTCGACGGCCGAGCCATCCGAGGGAATTCAGGATGGATTTTGCGAGGACGCCGGAGCCTGCGCCGATCTCTAAAAGGTCGATACAGCCCTTGCGACCAAGCCCGCGCAGCCACTGCACAATGGCTTGACCCAGCACAGGAGAAAGCGAAGGAGTCGTGGCAAAATCTCCACGCCGGCCGATCTTCTCCTTTTCCCGCATGTAGTAACCGTCCGCCGGATCATACAACGCGAGCTCGATGAATTTCTCGACCGTGATCGAGCCGCCGGCTGCATCTATGTGCCGCACCAGCCACAACGGCACGCTCATGATTGCGCGAAGAGGGCGCGTGCACTTTCCACATCCAGAGCGATCTGCCCCTTCAGTTCTTCCAGTGATGCGAATGTTTGCTCAGGGCGGAGGAAGGATTGCAAACGCACCTCCACATCCTGGCCATAAATGTCCTGTTCAAAATCCAGCAGATGTAATTCCACAACGACCGGCGAGTCTGCATGCACCGATGGACGTTTGCCAATGTTCAGCACGCCTTCGTACAACTTGGCCCCTTGTGAAACAATCCGGGCGTGGACCGCATAGACACCCAGGGGCGGGAGTTGCTCGCTTTGCGTGGCGATATTTGCCGTGGGGTATCCCAGCTGATGTCCCACCCCAGCTCCTTGCTCGACGCGGCCGAATAGGGCAAACGGCCTGCCCAGCAAATTTTTCACCGCTTCCAACTCTCCAGCAGCAACCAGCTTCCGCACCAGCGTGCTGCTGATCGTTTCTCCATCGCTCGTCACTACCGGGATTCCGTGCACCTCGAACCCTAACTCACTACCCAACTCCTTCAGCATGGCCAAATTTCCGCTCCGTCCTTTGCCAAATGCCCATTCGTGCCCGACACAGATGCTCTGAAGCGGCTTTCCGGCTTCATACAATTGCGTGATGAACTCGCGCGGATCGGTGGCAGCAAATTCTCGAGTGAACTCAATCACCAGCAAATGCCCGACACCGAACTCCGCCAACAAATCAATGCGGTGCCTCGACGAAGCCAGCATGCGGGGAGCGCGGTCCGGATTAATCACGCGCTGCGGATGCGGCGCAAAGGTGACCACCACCGCTGTCCCACCGCTGGCTGCTGCTTCATTCAGCGCATGCCGGATCACAGCCTGATGTCCGAGATGCAGTCCGTCGAAGACGCCGATGGCAAGCGAGAGCGGTCTCGGCAATCCCTCCAACTCTGCCACCGACTGCATGTAATTCATGGCGTCAGGTTCCGCTCCTCAGGCTCCGCGCATCCGCGAGACCTCTGAGAGCGAAAGAATGTGGGGGAGAATTTCTTCACGTGGCTGGTGCTTTAGTTGATCAAAAGTAATGGCGCGGGTCAAATCGAAGCGGACCGATTTGGTGCGGCGCAGTTCCGTGAGATGTGCTCCGCAGCCCAGCTCTTCACCGATATCGAAGGCGTAGGTGCGCACGTAAAATCC
>JBGTCP010000052.1:0-2515 GCA_041748815.1 Chthoniobacterales bacterium | reverse complement strand
GGCGCGGAGGTGGCTGCGATGAGAGCGGTTTCTTCCTGAAACTTCGGCAAAAAGTCTTTGCCCATTTGCGGGTAGAGCGAGAAGGCCGCAAGCACGCCCACCAAAAGAACAGCCAGCACAGGAACCGGAAAGTTTAGCCCGATTCGAAGCGCGGTGGCATTAAGCATTCTTTTGAGACCCCGCACGAGCCAGCCATCCGGATGCTGCAAGCCGGGCTTTGGATTCAGGAGAAACGAACAAAGCACGGGAATGAGTGTAAGCGCGACGACAAACGAAGCACTCATGCTCACGATGGTGGCGATGGCAATTGGTGTAAAAAGTTTACCCTCCACTCCGCTGAGCCCCAGCAAGGGGACGAAGACCAGCACGATGATGACGGTGGCATAAAAAATAGAGCTACGCACTTCGCCGGAAGCGCGGCCGATGACTTGAATGCGCGGCAAGGGATTTTTGAGGGCTGCATTTTCGCGCAAGCGGCGAAAGACGTTTTCCACATCCACAATGGCGTCATCCACCACCATGCCGATGGCGACAGCGAGGCCGCCAAGAGTCATTGAGTTCACCGAAATTTCAAACCACGCAAAAGTGAGCATTGTGATCGCAAAACTCATAGGCATCGCCATCAGCGTGATGAATGTGGTGCGGAAATTCAGAAGGAAAAGAAACAGCACCACGGTGACCATGATTGTGGCTTCGAGGATGGCTTTTTTAAGGTTGCCAATCGCATTATCGATGAAGTCTTTTTGCTGAAAAAGCAGTGTCGTCTCGACCCCGGCAGGCAAGCCGGGTTGTAAGTCGTCCAGCGCCGCTTGGACCTGCGTGGTGAGGGATCGCGTGTCGAAGCCAAGCGCTTTGGTGACCGACATAATGACGCCGTAGGTGGGCGTTTTTTCGGGTGTCTGGCTCACAGTTGCGTCACCGCGCATGGGTTCAATGCCCCAGGCAACATCGGCCACGTCGGAGATTCGCACGGGTCGGCCGTCCGTCAGTTTGATGGTAGTGTGGGCAATGGAATTGAGGTCGGTGGTCATCGCGAGATTGCGCACCATGATTTCCTGCGAGCCGGTATTGATGAATCCGCCGGTGGTGGTGGTTGCGGATTTTTCTACAGTGGACTCAAGTTCGTCGAAACTCACGCCGTGAGCCTGCATTCGATAGGGGTCGGGCTGGACTTCCACTTGCTTGATGCCACCGCCCATGTTGAGCACTTCAGCAATACCGGGGATGCTCTGAAGCCGGCGCTTGATCACCCAGTCAGCAATGGAACGGACTTCGCTGGGAGGGAGGTAGCCGGGTTCGCCTTTCTGGAGCGTGGAGCGAACGCCAACGAGCAGAATTTCCCCCATCAGGGAAGCAACCGGTGTCATAAAAGGTTGCACGCCATCGGGGAGTTGCTCGCGGGCGGTTTGCAACCGCTCCTGAACGAGAATGCGGTTTTGATAGATATCGGAGTTCCAGTCAAACTCGACATAGATGAGCGAGAGCGCGACATCGGAGTTTGAGCGCAGGCGGGTGATGCCAGCGACTCCCATCAATGCGCTTTCCAGTGGCTGAGTGATGCGCGTCTCGACCTCTTCCGGCGCGAGTCCGGGTGCCTCGGTGAGAATAATGACCGTGGGTTTTGTCAGGTCGGGAAGCACTTCGACGGGAAGCCGGAACGTGATCCACACACCGAGAGCCATCACGATGAGTGAGCTGCCAAGCACCGCGCCGCGATGCGCCAGCGACCATTCAATAAGCCTATTCAGCATTGGGCGCTCCGCGTTTCCGGACAGCAACGAAGACTAACATCACAAACAGGAGACCACTTACGATCATCCAGAAGGGGCTTTGTTTTTGATCCCCGTCCTCGTTGTTCTGCGAAGCTGGCTGAGCGCTAAGCTCCGATCCATCTTCTGCGTGCTCATGGCCATGGGCGGCATCTAGAGCGTCTTTGAGTGAGAGCGTCCCGGCCCCCGCAAAGGATAGCGAATAGGCACCTCGCGTCACGACCTCATCGGCCGGGAAAAGTCCGCTCAGAATTTCAGCGCTCTGGTCGTTCATGCGGCCAACGACGACAGGCGCTTTTACAAAAACATTCGGCAGCTCAAAATGTTTCACGAACACAAATCGGTTGATCTCATCACCCTGCAAGGCGGAGCGTGGCACCGAGAAAACATTCTCCGATTTTTCCACGACAATTGAAAATTCCGCACGCATACCTGGGCGTAATACCAGGTCCGGATTTTCAATATGGAATGCTGCTTCGACGGTGCCGCTTTCGGCATCGGCCATCGCACCGAGATGTTCGAGCTCTGCGTCGAAGATTGCATCCGGCACGGCAGGCACAGTGATGCGTGCACGCAGGCCTTTTTTAAGTTGGCCGGCAAGATTTTCAGGAACGCGTGCCAACGCGTAAACCTCGGTGAGGTCGATGATTTCAGCGAGGACTTGATCGGGGCTCACCGGTTGGCCGACGACGACATGTGTTTCACTAATGAGGCCGGAAATGGGGGCAGTGAGCTCAATGGTGGGA
>JBGTCP010000051.1:0-1690 GCA_041748815.1 Chthoniobacterales bacterium | reverse complement strand
CCGTAAACTTTTTCCAAAAGCCGGAATGCAGATGGTAAATCCGGAAGCAACTGATCGCGAGTGGCCACCACCACATGGTGCGGCGGCAGAGCACTCAACGCGCGCCCGCCCGCACTGCGCGCCGTGACCAGAATCGAGCCGGTCTGCGCAACCAATGCATCGCACGCGGAGATCCCCACATCACATGTTTCCATCGCATCGATTTCGTATCCGCCATCGGTGAAAACGACCGGACGCTCCCACGTGGTCACACGGCTCAAAGCGACATCCACCAGCTTGTGATGATGCGCTGCGGCCTTTTTCCATTCATAAGTCGCGGCCAACTCTGCGAGTTTCGCAGGAAGGTCGGATTCCGAACGAATCTGCACAAACTCCGTTTTGAGCATCGCGGAATTTTTTGCAAACAACTCCAGCCACTGGGCAGGTTCATCGCCGGGATCCGGTAGCCAGCTCGAAAACTCATCGGTGTCCGGAACATGCTGGCCGCCATGAATGGCACCAATCCCGTGATGCCCCGGCAAGGGCGCCTCGGTGGCCAAACCGGCACGGATTCTGGAAAGGATGTTTTGACGTTCAGTGAGCTGCGACATGTGGCGTAATTAATTTTTGCGGTTTTTCCAATAGCTCCGGAAGGGTTGATCGGCCACAAGCGGAAGCGTGCGCGACTTCGTCCACACCCGCACAGGATCCAGCCGCGATCCGTCGACCAGCTTGTGAAGGCCCTGAAACCTCGCTCCCGCCCAAAGCATCGCCGAGTAAACCCATGAGCGGTTCATCGCAAACACAAATCCGCCTGCCGCAATCTTCTCCCACCACACCGGCCGCTGCTCAGAGGCATTGCGGCGGTTTTGCAGCAGGTGATGGTGCAAATCGATCTTCACCGGGCATGTCTCGGTGCATGCGCCGCAAAGCGATGATGCAGCAGAGAGGTGTTTCCAATCCTGCAAGCCCCTCAGATGCGGCGTGATCACAGAGCCAATCGGACCCTGATAAGTCGTGCCATAACTGTGCCCGCCCACATTTTTAAAAATCGGACAGACATTCAAACACGCGCCACAACGGATACAATGCAAAGCATCGCGCTGCTCGGCATCCGCGAGAAGTTCCGTGCGGTTGTTATCCAGCAGGACGATATGAAATTCCTCCGGCCCATCCACTTCGTCCGGCTGCTTCGGACCGCCATACATGGAGTTATATCCCGTGAGCGCCTGACCTGCCCCGGATGTGGCCAGCATGGGCAGGAACAAAGCGAGGTCTTCGAGCTTGGGCAGGATTTTTTCGATGCCGAGCAAGGCAATATGCACTTTGGGAAGTGCCGTCGTCAGGCGCGCATTGCCTTCATTCTCCGTGATGGAAATCATGCCGGTCTCGGCGATGGCAAAGTTCGCGCCGCTGATCCCGATATCCGCCGTGCAATATTTGCGGCGCATCACTTCCCGGGCAATCATGGTTAATTCCTCTGGATCATTCGTCGGCGCACTGCCCAATTCCTTTTCGAAAAGATCGCTGATCTCCTGACGCGTGAGATGCATGGCCGGGAAGACAATGTGATAAGGAGGTTCGTGGCGCAGCTGCACGATGTATTCGCCGAGGTCCGACTCCACCACATCGAAGCCCTCCTTTTCGAGAGCCGCATTGAGGTGGATCTCCTCCGCCGTCATCGCTTTGGATTTGATAATCGATTTCGCCT
>JBGTCP010000050.1:0-3535 GCA_041748815.1 Chthoniobacterales bacterium | reverse complement strand
ACGCGATCCGCCACTTCCTCGGCGACGCTGAGTGTGTGGGTGGAAAGAAAAATCGTGGCACCGTTTCGGCTGCGTTCTTTGAGTTCGTCCTTCACGATGCGCGCATGCGTGGGATCGAGGCCGACCATGGGTTCATCGATGATGATGACCTTGGGCTCGTGCAGAAGAGCAGATGCGAGCACGACGCGCTGGCGAGTGCCATGGCTCAGCTGCTCGATGTATTGGTTGTTGTACTCGTGCAGATGGAGCTTGGTGAAAAGGACTTCTCGACGCGATTCGATGTCGCTGCGTTTCATGCTGAAAAGTTCGCCTACGAATCGGATGAATTCCGTCGGGGTGAGTTTGTCGTACAGAAATGGAAAATCCGGCACGTAGCTGATGTGGCGTTTTGCCAGTTCCGGCTCGAGCTGGATATCATGGTCGGCGACGATGGCGGTGCCTGCGGTCGGGCGCAGCAGGCCCGTAAGCATTTTAATGGTGGTCGTTTTGCCCGCGCCATTGGGTCCGAGGAATGCAAAAAATTCGCCCTGCGGGATGTCGAGGCTGAGTTCGTTCACCGCACGCAATGCGCCGAAATCCTTGGTGAGTGATTCGATGCGGATCATGGCTCCAGTCCTTCGCTCAGGATTTCATAGCCGGGGATGGATTTGATGCGGAGAATGCGGCCGAGTTGACTCATATCGATTTCGGATTGTAATGCGCCGGAGTTTGCAATGACGAGCCGGTAAACATCAATCGTTTCGTTGTGAAGTTTCAGTTGAGCGCGCCGGGCTTCAAGTTCGCGCGGTTCCTGGTTTGCCAGCATCGCCTTGATATCGATGCCAGGGACGGCTGTTTCCAGATCATCGATCAGTGAGTCAATCGTGCCGTCGCGTTGTTCCGTGATGGTCTCCTGATCGCGGACCACGTATTTGAAGGCACCTTCGGCGTTGATATCGATGTTGAGTTTCACGGCCGGATTGCGCAGCTGGGTGGCGAGCTTGACGTGATCGATGGTGTAATCTTCCTTCAACGAAAAAACTGCTTCGAAGGTGATGCGCTGCCGATCAAGCGATGGGAGTTTGATGGCGATGTCTCCGGTCATTTGCACCTGATGCGGCTGATCTCCATCCGCTTTTGTGGGCCGGATGCGCAGGTTGCCGACCTTCTGACGGCCCTCGTTGATGTCCAACTCGGAGAATTCCTCGTGGTGGAAAAACTGGTTGAGCACATGGGCTGGCGGGATCTCCAGCCATGGCGAGGATGTGGACGGGAGGAACTCGCTTCTCACAAAGAGAAACGACATAATCGCCCAAAGCAGCGCGGTGATGAGGAAGAAAATTCGGTAGGCCACAATGGAACCTTACGTGGTTTGCCACGCGGATTCAATCAATGCGTATGCATTATGATTGTGGATGGATTCGAAGTTCTCCGCCTCCACTTTGAAGGCAGTGATATCGGGATGTGCCTGTGCGAGGCTTGCGACGGCGCGCACGAGGTCTTCGACAAAAACCGGATTTTCATACGCGCGCTCAGTCACGGCTTTTTCGTCGGGGCGTTTGAGGAGGGCGTAGAGTTCGCTGCTGGCGCAGGATTCCACGAGTTGGATGAGGTCCTCGATCCAAACGGGCTTGGTGAATCGCACTGCGAAGGTCACCAGGCCGCGTTGATTGTGCGCACCGTGTTTGCTGATTTCTTTGGAACAAGGGCAGAGCGTGGTGACAGGCACCTGCACTTCGACCACAAAGTCGATGTCGTGCGCGGTTGCGGTGGCATCGAACTTCACGCCGTAATCGATCATCGCTTTTGCGCCGGTGACGGGAGCGGCCTTGGAAAGGAAAAATGGGAACTCAATGACAAGGTGCGCCTTTTGCGAGTCAAGGCGATCAATGAGCTGATGCAGAATTTCGTGGATATTTTCCACATGCAGAGAAGGTCCGTGCGAGTTAAGGACTTCCACGAATCGGCTCATGTGGGTGCCTTTGAACTGGTGCGGCAAATCGACGGTGAGCTGGGCGGTGGCAATCGTGTTCTGTGCTGACCCGTCTTTGTCGTGGATCTGAACGGGGTAGCGCAGATTTTTAATGCCAACGCGGTCGATAGGAAGATTGCGATCGTCGGGGAGGTTTTGTGTGTCTTTAAGGATGGAGGTGGGCATTGGGGCGTTGGGAATATTTGTAGCGGATCAGGCTCTGGTGAGCAAATAGATTGGTGCCACATGCTGAGGTCCTGGATGGAACCGGAACACCAATTTCACAAGTTGTCCGTGCTCACCTGAAGATCAGGGGGTCGTAATTTCCAGCCCCGGTGGTGCGAGTCGCCGGAAATGGCGGATGTTGTAGGTGTAGATGCGTGAACATCCGCTCTTCAAGGCTGCCACGACGTGGAGCGCATCGTAAATCTGGCCGCTAACCAATCCCCGTTCGGCGGTCATTTCCACCGCCAATGTGTAATCTTCCGCAGATAAGGGAATCAGCTCCAGGCGATGGGTGAAATTGACGCTCACCAAACGAGCTGCTTCGGACGCAGTGATCCGCTTTCGCAAAGGCAATGCGGTCAGAGTGGCATAGGTTTCAGCCAGAGCATGGCATGAGCACACACTCCGTTCCGGGCCGGTCGTTTCTCTGTGAAAGCATGCAAAAGCCGATTCATGGTTTTCCAATTGCTCCGTCACGGCTGGAACCAGGACAGAGGCATCAAAGAGAGCCTTCATATGCCGGCTTGAGCAGTACCCAGGGCATGTGCTTCACGCTCCCTGTTGATGAAATCCGCCACATCCAGTTGGATGGTTTCCCCACCGTGATGAACCAGCACTCCCTGCTTCTCGATCAAAGCCGGTCCTCTGTCGGCGACTCGCAATCGGATTTCATCAGCCCGCGCCTCCACTTCCAGAGCTGTCCCAGGGAAAAGATTGAGCATTTCTCGCAGATTTTTGGGCAAAACAACCCGACCGGCCTTGTCAATGGTAATGGTCATGGTTAAATGGTAATCGAAATGCCACCCATGTCAACGCTGGCTGTGAAGTTGTCCCCTTGCGGAGCTAAAGCTCCAGGCGGCATCATTCCGGTAAACCTGGAGATTCTGATGCATCGGAGACATCTCTATGCACGGCCCGCGTAATGATGTCGCGGGTTGCCTCGTCAAGGTAGGAATGCAGTAGCCGCGAGAGTTCTAGATACTCGGGCCACAGGACATGATCCATGTGGGATGGACTGTCGCGCAACAACACGGTCGTATGCCGCTGGCGCACACGGCGATAGGGCCGGAGTCCGTGTCGGCGGGCAAGCGCGAGGAAAAGCTGCCGCTTCCATGGATCCGGCAGGCTCATTTTGAATTCGATTTTCTCCTCCGAAGCATCGGTGAGCCGGGAGTTAAGGCGTTCAAGTGCTTCGGCCGCCGCACCCACTTCGCCATCCATTGTGCTGCCCGCAAAGAGTGCCTCCACTTTGCGGATTTTATCAATGATTTCTTCTCTGGTCATAGATCGTATCGTCGCTGAACCGGATGCGGGATCAAGCTCATCACATTGCGTAAGGCGGATTTTAAGGATTCCCCT
>JBGTCP010000049.1:0-4346 GCA_041748815.1 Chthoniobacterales bacterium | reverse complement strand
GCGCTTATTGAAAACGGGGTGCCGGTTGCAGGCGTCGTGCAACGCCCGACCACGGGCGAGGTTTTTGCAGCAGCGGACGGCCAGGCATTCCACCAGGCACCGGATGGCATTGAGACCCCGCTCGTCGGCGGCACCCACTATTCCGAAAAAGATCATGTCGTGGTCGTCGGCTCACGCTCACACAACACGCCGGAGGTGGACGCATTTGTGGCCGATCTCCAAGCGCGCGGCAAAACGGTCGATTTTATTTCCTCAGGCAGTTCTTTGAAAATTTGCCTCGTTGCCTCCGACCAGGCCGACGTGTATCCGCGCTTCGGTCCGACCATGGAATGGGACACCGCCGCCGCCGACGCGGTCGCAAGGGCCGCCGGCCGACGCGTCCTCGCCTGGCCCGATCTCAACCCATTGGCCTACAACAAGCCCAACTTGCTAAACCCATTCTTCATCGTGGAATAAGTTCGGCGACCGGGAGCGCTGGCCTCTGGCCGGCTAGCGGCGGGCCACCCAGCCCGGCGCAGTTTGGCTGCCAATGAACCCCGGCACATCCTTTTTATTCGGGCACTGATAGACGTGGCACAGCTTCACGAATTGTTGGACAGGAGAACAGGATTTTCAGGAGAACAGGAGGATTGAAATGAAGCCAAATCCCTCGCTCGTTGGGATGATTGTGATTAGAGGTTTTGTAGTGAGAAGATGCCAATAGCTCCGATTTTTCTTCCTCTAAAAATCCAACGCGCGCACCTACCGCTCACGATCCTGCACAATATGCCACCCACGGGTCATCCCGACGCAGGAGGGATCTCGCATGTGTCCAGTTTGAGCCCGCCGCCATCGGTGCTCTCGACCCGTCGCCGTAGCACACTTCTGCCCGTTGCGCTGGCAACGCCATACACACCTACCTAAAAGTCTCAACTACGAACCGAGCCGCCGAGAGGAGGGAAAGCGGTCAGTTGGAGGATCCTCGCCCGTGAAAAAGGTCGACCATGTTGTCTCGTGGTCGTGCCACACCACCCTCAATCTGCTTTTCCCATGGAGTGATGGAACCTCAATGGCAGAATCTGGGTTTTGATGCACTTCTTTATTCACCACCCTCAATCGAAAATTCTATGCAGCCTTCTGGGAAATTACTGCCATCCGGAAGCGTGAGACGCCCGATCACTTCATTCAATCTTCGTTGCTTTTCCTCAGTGCTTGAATGATGGCAAAGGTAGAGTCCGGTTTCTCCTACAGGCACTGATCCGTAGGGGTCTCCTGTAGACGGATTCACAAATGAGTTTGCATCTTCAGACAAAGGAAAACGAATGACTGGCAATTCCTGCAGTTGATCCTTCATCGATTCTCCGAAAGTCCTAATCAATTGAGAGAAAAAGCGCGCAACAGCCTCAGACGCCCTCGTTCCAGAGAATACTTCTGGATCGCGATCAATATCCAAAGCCCCCCAATCGATAAATATTTTCAAACGTTTGCCAGTTCCTCCCTGAGTATGCTCATTTCCGACATCTGAGCGTAAATTACCTCTATTTTCAGCGAGAGGCTGCGAGTAAACACGTTCTATGTGAGCTTCGAAAACTGAGCGGAGTGCCTGCATCTTTCTTCTATCCCCATGGCATTCCTCGCAAACCAAAATGCCATTCCTGAGGGTTGTTGGACCTCCGACCGTATGTTCAACAATGTGATGGATATTCGCCTCACGAAACGAAACTTTTCTTTCTGGGCGAGAGCACTCGGGGTTCTGGCAGAGTCCTCGGTCACGATTCCATATAACCTCCCTTTCCAGGGAATCATAAAGCCGATGTGGATCCCGAGCTGTCAGCTGCAGTTTAGGATAAACCTCTGATAAAAGAAAAGAGTGTCGACCACGAATCGTGTCGGCTGTATCGGAGCCGGAGCCGCCAACAGACGACCAAACTGAGCATAATGCGGGAGCATTTCTTTCGTCTGCCGATAATGGAGCTGTGCTTCAGCAACAGCTTTCTTAAAGCTCAGAAATGCATCCACAACACCTTGCCGCCAGCTTGCCGTGTAGTCACCTTCGGCTAGAGAATCAACCAAAAGGGCAAGATGAAAGGCCCATTGAAAGGATAGTGCCCGTCCCTCGCGTAAACGCTCAAAATGCGGCAACCCAGCAGCCAGATCTAGCACAGACACAACAGGCTTGTAATCGGATGAATAAGTCTCGAACATCGTTGGGATCATCGGCGGCCATTTCAATTACATGAAGCCGTGTCTGCAACAACCTGTCTCGATCTTCCTGCGATAATTCTCCAAATTTCAAGCCCGTCCAACTCGCTCGCTCCTGGCTGCCCGCTCGCAGTATCGAACCAGGCTTTGCGCGGTCGGGATCCGGAAGTGCAAATTCATTTTGCAGGTAGCCGACAATAGCTGCCATTCGCTGCTGCCCATCAACAATCCAAGCCGTATTTTCCACTCCGCCTGTGAAGTTATTTTTCCGCTCCTCGACATGCACGAAGAACAAGGGAATTTGATACCCTCGGAGCAGGGAATCAATTAAGCCCTGCCTTTGTCCTTTCTTCCACACAGTCCCACGCATTGATATTCGGGCTTCACTTTCAGTTCGTGGGTCATGTAGGCATCGGCAAGATTCTTCAAACAGTGGGTTTTTAGTTCGGATTTCATAATCTCAAAGTATGCTACCTACGTGAAGACGGACTTAGCTTGAGTTTGGTCTTCGGCGATCTCCAAAGAAATCATCGCTGAGCGGGGATCGCTTCAGATGCAGCCGATTCCATACGGACGTAGCGACGGAAGAGTTCCTCGGAAATAATTTGCGGATCTGCCGTGGAGATTGTCCTCACTTCTCCGAAGCGGAAGGTGTTCTCACGCGGACGCACCAGCTCAGTGAAAGCGAGTTTGCAAGATTTCGGAGCGCGAATCTGAGCTGTGATGCGCTCGACATCCTGCCGGATCGCTTTCATCGCGGCTTCGAAAGTTTTCGAGTTCTGCTGTGGGAAAAGTGCGTGCACGCGGGCTGGCATTTTCCCCTCGCCTTGGAAATGCAGCAAGCATGGCTGCAGGCAGCTCACCAATACCCCTACATTCACCAGCTCACCCGTCTGCGGATACGGGAGAAAACGCAGCAAAGAGTAGTTGCAGACAGAGTGGGTTGAATTCATGGCAGTTTCCAGAAAGTTTCGGGGTGGGTGAAAGGCAATTCCAAGACGGAAATTACCCGAATTATGTCAAGTTGCACAGTCAAACTCTCATCCCCATCGACATATAGCCATTCTGTTGGAAGTTCGGCAAAAATCCCCGGAACCTCGGCTATGGTGACCCTCATCTGCTGCTCCATCCGCTCCCGAAACCCTTGAGGCCATTGCTTGACCATTCTGCCGAACACATGTGCGTCAAAAAATCGCTCTCGATTGAAATCCGGATCGAAAGACAGATTGAAATCATAGGCCCACAGCATCTCCCGTCTTGGCTGATCGACCCACAGCGCGCCCTCCGGGTCATCGGCGGACAATGGCGGAATCGGCTCCACCAACAGATTCGGATTGCCTCCGAGTTCGGACAAACTGCGATCTTCGTTTTGGATCCAAAGATCCAATAGCAGAAGCAAGGCCATCGTCTCTTCCGGCCATCCCTGTGCGGTGGACCAGGTCAATTCCTGGGCATCATCAATTCGCGAAGAACAGAATACCCAACCATCCCCAAGATCAGCAATGTCCTCTCGTCCACTGCTGTCAATCAAGGACCGGGGAACCTCCCCCATCTTGAACAAAGGCACTCCAAGCGGGGCACTGGGTAGAGCAAGATATACAAGACGGTTCGCCACCCACTCACAGCAGAGTGACTTCAACCCCGCATACGAGCCTTTGACATAATAAATTGCAAAATCCGCCGAACAAATAAACGGCCGCGTCATGCCCTGCTCTGATCGGCCAATGACTTCGGTTATTATAATTGGCGCGTTCATGATTCAGTCTGGCCGTCTGTTATGTTCCCGGAGAAATTCTCGCGAAGATTTCACTTGGGATAAAAATGGCAGGACATCCTGCTTTCGTGAAGGCAAAAGATGGAGAGATCTCTGCCCGCTCGAAAGACACATACCATAGTCTATGGACGATTCTTGAGGAAGCTGGGAGAGTTCAGGCCGGATGGCAACTCACCCCGCAACATCACTCCCCGTCCTTTCGTCGAAGTTCATCAAGGAGGCAATAGATCTGTGAAAGCTCCTCCCGAAGCAGACTGGGATCTGAATGCAGTCCGAGCCGCCATTCTGGAACTGGATCCCGATGGCATCCGCACTGCGCGGGCGTTGCGGACTGCTCTCGACCAGCTTTACAATGGTCAACGAACGGGCCGCTATCGCTGGACTCAACTTC
>JBGTCP010000048.1:0-4332 GCA_041748815.1 Chthoniobacterales bacterium | reverse complement strand
CCCGGGAGACATCCGTGTGCCTGCAAGGAATCCGCCAGGGTTGCAGACGGGATAAAGAAAAAGTTCATAACCCTCGCCGAGATCTGGATTTTCCTCCAGGTGCCGGAGCAGTGCGAGGATGGCGTGCAGCCCGACTGCCTCATCACCATGCACAACTCCGAAGATAGCAAGCCGGATGCGCGGCTTGTCCACTGCGGTTCGTTGGAAATGGAATCGCGGGATCCAATGCCGATCATCTCCCACTTTCCAGAATCCCAGTGAGTCGGCGCGCAAATAGTTGGACTGGCCGGCGAGCAGGAACATGGGCATGAGTAGCCTTTTGAGGCTGGGAGCACATCCGATGGTCACCACTGGCCAGTCATCCGAAGAATTGCTCACTGAAGAATCTCGTGGACGAGTTTGTGCTTTAGATAGATCAACCATGAGTTTCGAGGAGTTCTCCATCCCGCACATCACTTTCGATATATTGGCCTTTTTTGAAAAGTCGGACGTGCCGGAAAACCGGAGCGAACTTAGCACTCGGTCGTGCGCGAGTGAAGGGATGATTTCGCAAGGAAAACGCGTGAAGAATCACTCGCGCCAAGATCGCTAAGACCGCCAAGCTGATGTGAAGAAAGATCACCTTGGGGTGCTTTGCGGACTTAGCGAGAACCTTTCAGCGTTTAATCGGGAGAATTTCAACTTTGCTCCACAAAGGACCAGCGGACTTATGAAGGCGGGTCAACTTTGCCCGGAAGTTTCCGGCTCCAGATGAGCGTCTGAATCAAGGCACCAAATATCAGCAACCCCGAGAGCGAGAGCGGAAGGATCCATGCGAAATCTTTCTGCTGGGTCTCCACGAAGAAGGCGGCGCACAGCATCGCAAGTCCAATCACGAGCACCGGGATGCTCCACAAAATCATCGCCTTCGCCCCATAGCGGTTGATCTTCTGCCAATTGTCCTCGGAGACATAGGATTTAGGAATTCGCACCCCATACCAGCGGTTTCTCTGGATCTTCCCGCGCAGGAGCGGAATCGAAATCGTTATGAAAACAATGCCGAGGAAGAGGTTATTCAGGGAGCCGAGAAGCAGGTCGGTGTTCATGGTGTGTTTCTCTTCAGGGGATTATCTTCAGGCGTCTTCAAAGAAATTTTCAGCAGGTAGTGAGGGTCGGCGAAGCGCCTTGCATGGCACATTTTGTCTATTATTCCCCGGATTCTGAAAGCGCAATCAGTCGATCTATGTAGGTTCTTGGGAAGTTGGAACCGTAAGAGCCTCTGATTCCAATGATCCTATTATCTGGAAGGGGAATGACGAGTTCAAATATCCTGGCTTCAGCTTCATGCAAGTTCATCCAACTTTTCTGTGTGCTATCGGGGTCGAAGGGCGGATTGAACTTTATTACAATTCCCGAAGCCGTGGGAACCATCTCCGTTTCCCATCGTGTTTCCGAGCTGCCAGTTTTACTGATCGGGTAGGCTACCCGTCCTAGTTTTGCATTGGCCCAGAGAATGGGTTGGTCGAGGTTCTGTCCAGATACCGTGTATTCTTCGCATAGAATTAGAAAAACTTTTCCGATAACACGGTCAAGATCGGGATCAGTGGCTTCCTGTGTTTGCGCAGAAGCGCAGAGGGCGAATGCGTAACAGTAGAGTGCTAGGAGGTAGGTTTTCATTTGGACGGAACTGACAGTATTTTTGTGACTACAAAGAAACTATGAAATTGGAATGTCATAGCAGGCAATGGGTCTTTGGGATCCCAAACAGGCGCTCCTTCGAATGCGCCTGACTCATAGCCTTCGAAGCGATATATTACCCCCTCTTGAATTTCGATCTCATGATTAATTCTGATGGGCACTGCCCGAGTGAGAGCTTCTCCATTCACAATAGTCACTTGAAGCGGATTCTGCAGCTTGAGCCGCTCAGCGCGAACGCCCTCAATCACAAGGCGGCTCCCGAGAGGTTGCCCCAAGCGTCCTATGACCCGGGATGCCAAGCTCAAGTCATCGACACTTATATCGGCGACGGCGGTCCAGCTGAAAAACAGTGCTGTTGCGATGCAGATGGTGACTAGATTTTTCATATTGTTGTGTTGATTTCGTAGAATTATCTCACCGGTGACCGTAGCCTTAGCTGTTGTGGCTTTTGCGAATGAGGGCATTCCAAGACTGGAGAGTGGAAACCGGTGCTTCGGCGGTACACACAATGAAGACCGGATCATCTCCGCCGAATTGCGACTCAGTTTCTGAAAACCACTTCTCAGCTCGCGATTTGGAAAACTGTTGGTCAAGTATGGTCGCTGAATCGCTGTCCTCGGCATCCAGCACTACGGTGATGGGGGTGGACTTTGTCAAATCCGGCAGCAGAGTAGGAAGGGCTTCATCCGCTTCACTTTGATGGCGTTTCGTTTCAGCCGTCGCGCTGTCTTGCCCCGAAGCAGCGCAAAGGCATGCCAGCCAAAAGCAAAGTAGGATGGCTATCGGTTTCATATCGGATAAAATAGCTTTTCCGGGTTGTCATTCCAACCTCTTTTGGCCAGCCATTGTCAAAGGCATTAGCGGAGGGCTGAGGACTCGGGAAGCAGCATCGGTTCCCTCTCGATTGTGCGGGGCGAGATTCTGATTGCTTGGGATGGCTTTTCACTGCGACAGGAATGTCGCAGTTACCTTCGGCCAAAATGCAAAGGGCGGTTTGTGGAAGAATGGATGGACTTGCTGTTTGGTGGCAGGGTTTACTGCGACTGAAGTGCGCAGCTACTAAGAGTATAAAATGCATCCGACCCCTCACATAAAAATCCGGTAATCCTGAGAATCTTAAAAATCCTGTCCAGATCGTAACGCTCGGGAAAACCACCGATCGGTGAACCCGCCACACACACTCCCAGTCCTGCCAGAAATCAAAATGCTGCGCCTTCCAGTTCCGTAATACCAAATCCCCAATCCTTTTCCTCTTGTTCTCTTTGCCTCCTGTTCTCCTGTTCAAGATTCGAACACGCAACGAAATCAGTAGCATGGTGATGTCACATCTTGGCTGCATCCGTGGATAGTCGGGGACAGGAAAGTCCCCGCTCCTGTTTATGCGCGTTTAAATGCAAAACGCCCCGTGCGGAATATCCACACGGGGCGTTGCTGTTAGGTGTTGATTTTCGTTTACGCGAGTGCTGCCTGCGCGGCTGCGAGGCGGGCGACGGGGACGCGGAAGGGTGAGCAACTTACGTAGTTCAGGCCGACTTTGTGGCAGAACCTGACGGAGTCGGGATCACCACCGTGCTCGCCGCAAATGCCAAGCTTAATCTTGGGATTCGTGCTGCGGCCTTTTGCAATGGCGATCTCGATGAGCTGACCAACGCCGCTCTGGTCGAGTGTGGCGAATGGGTTCTTCGAGAACACTTCGCTCTCGGTGTAAGAGTTGAGGAACGAACCCATGTCGTCGCGGCTCATGCCGAGCGCGGTCTGGGTGAGATCGTTGGTGCCGAAGCTGAAGAATTCTGCGGTCTGCGCAATTTCATCAGCAGTGACAGCGCCGCGAGGCACTTCGATCATGGTGCCGACGAGGTAGGCGAATTTCACTTTCTTCTCTGCCATGACTTCCGCAGCGACGCGATGCACGATCTCGACCTGCAGGTCGAGTTCGCGTTTGAATCCGACAAGCGGAATCATCACTTCAGGAGTCACTTTGATTTTGGCCTTGGTGACGTCTGCTGCTGCTTCGAAGATCGCGCGGGCCTGCATTTCGGTGATCTCGGGATAGGAGATACCGAGGCGGCAGCCGCGATGGCCGAGCATCGGATTGAATTCGTGGAGGTCATGCACGCGCTTGGCGATTTTCTCTGGAGCGACTCCGAGTTTCTTTGCGAGTGCGCTCTGGGCAGCGTCATCGTGCGGCAGGAATTCGTGCAATGGCGGATCGAGCAGGCGGATGGTCGCTGGCAGGCCTTTGAGGGCTTTGAAGATGCCAGTGAAGTCTTCGCGCTGGAATGGCAACAATTTGCCGAGCGCTTTTTTGCGATCTTCGAGGTTGTCGGCGAGGATCATTTCACGCATTGCGTCGATGCGCTCGCCCTCGAAGAACATGTGCTCGGTGCGGCAGAGGCCGATGCCGTTGGCTCCGAATGCGATGGCGTTTTCGGTCTGCTCGGGGTTGTCGGCATTGGTGCGGACGTCGAGTTTGGTGACCTTCGAGCACCAGTCCATGAGTTGCTTGAAGTGTTTGTACTTCTCGGTCTTCTGTGCGGCTTTGTTGCCGTAAAGGAGGCCGGTGATGATCTCAGATGGAGCGGTGGGGATTTCGCCGCCGTAAACGGTGCCGCTGGTGCCGTCGATGGAGAGGAAGTCGCCTTCGGAGAAGGTTTG
>JBGTCP010000047.1:0-3274 GCA_041748815.1 Chthoniobacterales bacterium | reverse complement strand
AGAGCGGACGCACCAGCCGAAACGGAGGCTCTCCTTGCGATTCGCTCGTGTCTTGAGCCAAACCACTCGTGATCGCAGAAAGTGGGACTACAAAAATTCCAACAACCATCACCCTGAAAAACGCACACAATTTTCCACGATCGGGGGTCCTCGTAGCATTCCTGAATGGCCACATGGTCGGGAAAGATTACCGCAATACTCCCTGCAATGCACTCAAAATCATCCATGTTTACGCACAACTATGAAAGCGAACTTCGGCCATTCAGGTCTGGTAGTTGACGCGGAATGAAACATGCATTTTTCTGGAACAATTAGATTTTCATTTCTGAGAATCTTCAATAAGATGAGAAAATCTTATGGCGAAGATAGTAATAGTTGATGATGAACCGGCAATGGTGGAGGTGATTTCGACCCTTTGCCGGGAAGAGGGACACGAAGCGTTTCCTTTTAACTCACCCAAGAAATTGCTTGCAGAATTGCCCTCGATTCTGCCGCATCTCGTGATTGCGGACCTGAAAATGGAAAGTGTGGACGGCTTTGATGTGCTGCGGGATTGTCAGGAAAAAATACCACAAACTCCCGTCATCATGATCACCGGATATGCCTCAGTGGAGACGGCGGTGGAAGCCATGAAGCTCGGCGCTTACGATTACATCACCAAGCCATTCAAAATTGATGAACTCCTGCTCACCATCAAACGTGCGCTTGATTACCAGGCGACCGTCAAAGAAAACCGCACTCTTAAAAAAGAGCTTCAACAAAAATACCGGTTCGAAAATATTATCGGCACCAGCCCGAGTATGCAGGGCATTTACAACCTCATCGCGAAGGTTGCCAACACGGACAGCACCATCCTCATCCAGGGAGAAAGCGGCACCGGCAAGGAGCTGGTGGCACGCGCGCTCCACTTCAACTCCAACCGGCAGCACCGTCCTTTCGTGGCTATTAACTGCAGCGCACTGCCGGAAAATCTCCTTGAGTCCGAGTTATTCGGTCACAAGAAAGGCGCATTCACCGGCGCCGTTGCGGATAAGGAAGGCCTTTTCGAAGAAGCTAATGAGGGCACTATTTTTCTTGATGAGATCAACTCGATGCAACAGCCGTTGCAGACCAAGCTGCTGCGTGTTTTGCAAGAGCGCCAGATCCGCCGCGTAGGCGAGACGAAGAGCATCGCGATCAATGTGCGTGTGGTTGCTGCGACGAATCAGCCGCTGGAAGGGCTGATCAAAGACGGGCTGTTCCGCGAGGATTTGTATTACAGGTTGGCAGTCATTCCTGTGGAGCTTCCCTCATTGCGCGAACGCCTGGAGGATGTGCCGCTGCTGGTGCAGCATTTCCTGCGCAAGCAGGCAGCGCAAAGCGGGGCAGATCCTTTGAAGATCGAACCAAAAGCGGTGGAGGCACTCACCCGCTACGGCTGGCCGGGGAATGTGCGTGAACTCGAGAATGCCATCGAACGGGCCTGCGCACTGTGCGAAGACTATCTCATCCGCCCCGAGGACCTGCCGCCTCAGATCCTGCGTGCCAGCGCTGAAGCCGGTGGAAGCGACTCGATCACACCGGATCTCGGTCAGAAGCTCGACGAATTTGTCAAACAACAGGAGCGCCATTACATCGAGCAAACATTGCATTTTTGCTCCGGCTCCCGTGAAAAAACCGCCGCCATGCTCGGAGTCAGCATGGCCACTCTCTATCGCAAGCTGGAAGTGAAATCCAAAGTAAAAGCCGGCTGATCGCCGCAACCCCATTTCGTTCATGCCATCATCATCCACATTAAAAATCGGCATCGTCGGCGCTGGAGGCATTGTGCTTCAGCGACACCTGCCCGGCCTGGCCGCATTGCCAGGCGTCGAAATCACCGCAGTCTGCAACTCCACCTTTGAGAGCACCAAGGCATTCTGCGACGAGCACCTGCCGCATGCCACGCCCATGAAAAACTGGGCCGACCTCCTGATGCTCAGTGAGCTCGACATCGTGTGGATCGGCACGCCGCCCTACATGCATAGCACCGTTGCGATTTCCGCAATGGAAGCAGACCGGCATGTCTTCTGCCAGGCCCGCATGGGTATGGGCCTCGAAGATGCTCAGGAAATGTTGGACGCCGCCAAGGATCGTCCGGACCTCGTCACCATGCTCTGCCCGCCACCACACGGAATGAAAGCGGGCGCGGCTTTTAAAAAGCTGATTGCATCCGGGAAGATCGGCACTCCGCATCAATTGCATCTTCGCTCGATGAGCCCGGCATTTCTAGATGCGGATGCCCCGGCCCACTGGCGTCAGCGCAAAGAACTCAGTGGACTCAATGTGCTGACTCTGGGCATTTATGCCGAGGTGCTTCAGGAATGGTTCAGCCCGATCTCGGCTTTGAGCGCTCATGGCCGGGTGGTCAATCCGATCCGCGCAGGATATAAAGTCGAAGTGCCGGACTTCGTTTCGGTGCTGTGCGAATTTAACGACGGCGTGCTGGGGACGCTGGAATTCAGTAGCGTCGCTTCGCATGCGGGTGGAGATCAGCTCACGGTTCATGGCTCAAATGGAGTGGCGATTTACGACTTTGATAAAGATACCATCCACGTCGGCACCCAGGGGGATGGATGCGTGAGCGAAGTCCATGTGCCGCTCAACGAAACAGTCTCGTGGACGGTCGAGCGCGACTTCATTGCCGCTGTGCGAAATCCAAAAGGACCGCGCCCGCATCCCGACTTCAAAGACGGGCTCAGCTACATGCGTGTGGTACAGGCGGTGGCCGACAGCATGGCATCGGGACGCAGGATTCCTACTGGAAATTGAGCGCTGGCAGGCGGCACGCGTGGGTGCGATTGAAAGTAGGTATCGGATGATGCCGAAGGCATCTCAGCTACAGGAGCCGGGGGTTGAGCGTAGCGATCACCCCCGGAACCCTTCCCACCCGTCGTTGATCCTGAAAGGATCACAGCCACTTGCGGACCCGCTCCCAAGCCAGCCTGCCACCCTTGAGCGTGAAGTCCACTGGTGGCCGTTGGCATTGGTGAAATAATCTGCATTGCCTGCGGGATCGAAGGTGGAGGCGGTGGTGTGGCCCAGCGGATTTTCGGTTATGACCGGTCGGTCGAGAGCATCGTGGGTGAGTGTGGTGGTCTGATCCAGCGGGTTGGTGAGTGTGGTGGGCAACCCATCGGCATCCATCGAGCTGATGGTGGCCGAGCCATTGGGATGGGTAATGCTAGTAATGCGGCCCCATGGCGTGAAGTTGGTGCTGGTGGTGTCGCCATGTCGGTTGGTGACTGCGCCTACG
>JBGTCP010000046.1:0-1727 GCA_041748815.1 Chthoniobacterales bacterium | reverse complement strand
CGGCTCCGGCGGCATCAACCGCGGCCCAGGCGCAGCACCCCTCACGCTCGGCCCGGAGTCGCCAGACCTCGGAGCCTCGGAAATAGAGGCGCTGCCGGATGCGGATTCCGATGCGCCCGCACTCGGCGACCTGGTGGGCATGCGTTTCGGCGAGCACGATTTGCCGGATGCTTTCGAGCCGGTCACTGAAGCAGGCGGCACGGCAGCACACGCAGCTGGCGGTGGCGAAGCAGTCTTCGAGCAACCGCTCACACCCGCCGAACGCGAAATCATCCGCAAATACTTTCAATAAAATCCCACTTTCATGGCAGCAGCACCCAGTCCCGAAGAAACCAAAACCGCCGCCACACAAATCGCCGCTCTCCAGTCTGAACTGGAAGGGGTGCTTTTTGGTCAGGAAAAACTCATTTCGCTCACCATCGCCGGTCTGCTTTCGCGGGGGCATCTGCTCCTTGAGGGCCTGCCGGGGCTTGGCAAGACGGAACTCGTGAAGAGCCTCTCAGCTGCCATCGGCCTGGAGGCCAAGCGTGTGCAATTCACGCCCGACCTGCTGCCGGGCGACATCACGGGAAATCCTTTACTGCAGGAAGTGGATGGCACGCGCCAGTTCGTTTTCCAGCGCGGCCCGGTTTTTGCAAATCTGGTGCTGGCCGACGAAATCAACCGCGCATCGCCAAAGACACAATCCGCCCTGCTCGAAGCGATGCAGGAGCGCTCCGTCACGGTGATGGGCGAGACGCATCAGCTACCCTCGCCCTTCTTTGTGCTGGCGACGCAAAACCCCATCGAGCTGGAAGGCACGTATCCGCTCCCCGAAGCGCAGCTGGATCGATTTTTGTTCAAACTGGAAGTGCGTCAGAACCCGGTAGCGGTCTTGGAAAAAATCGTCGCCTCCCGTGAAATTGGCGTGGCACCCACGGTCAAGCAGGTGATGACGGCGGCGGATCTCAGCAACCTTGCCGACATGACGCGGCGGGTGCATCTTGCCGAAGTAGTCGCCAATTACATCGCCCGGCTCGTCTTCGCCACACACGCCGGGAACTCCACCGCTTCGGACGGAGTGCGTTTCGGCGCGAGTCCGCGTGCCGCGCTGGCACTGGCTGCGGCTTCAAAAGCCCGCGCGCTCGCAGCTGGTCGCCCGCATGCGGGATTTGAAGATGTCCAGGAAGTTGCGCCTGCGGTGCTTGGGCATCGCATTGTTTTGGATTACAGCGCGCGCATCGCGGGGCGCTCGAGTCTGGATGTGGTGGCAGCATTGTTGGAGGAGGTCCCGGCACAACGCCGCGAGATCCCGCAAACACTGCAATCCATCAAAGTCCAGTGAACGCGATGTTTATGAAACCGGTGCTGATTTTTCTAGCCTTTGCGTTGTGCTCATCGGCTGTTGCTACCGAGAATCACAGCATCTCGACGACTCGTGGCAGGGGCATCTCGATCGAGATCGTTGCAGTGTATGATCAGACACCACCCAACGGAGTGATGCCGTTTTTTGTGAATATTCAGAACAACGGTAAAACCCGGGGAAAGTGGCAAGTCGCCGTGAAAATCCCGCCATGGCAAAGCAAAGTCCAAGCCGTTGAGAGTTTCGAGGTGGAAGCCGGTCAGAGCCGCTCATATCTCATCAACGTCCCCGTCCCTTTGCAGCAGCACACCCCGGCAGAGTCCCAGGGATATTCCATCGACATCTCGGGCACCGGCATGACTCTGCAGAACGTGTATTCCGGCAC
>JBGTCP010000045.1:0-2338 GCA_041748815.1 Chthoniobacterales bacterium | reverse complement strand
GAGATTGCTACCGATGAAGCCGCATCCACCTGTGATTAAAAGTCGCATAAGAGGCAATACCGGTAACTGCAAATGACATTATTGCCAAGAAAATCTCATGCTCCGGCAACATTCACTGCACCGGAGACTCCTCCCGCCGGGATGCGTTATGCCTGTCAGCGGTGCACCAACTGCTGCCGGTGGCCGGGATTTGTTGCCATCACGGAAGCGGATATCTCGAGAATGAGTGCGTTTTTAAATCTCAGTGAAGAAAGCTTTGTGAATCGGTTCACGCGTCTGCGCGCAAATCGCGACGGACTTGCGCTCAATGAACAACCGGATGGGGCGTGCATTTTTCTGGAGGGCCGGGATTGCGCGATTCAGCCGGTCAAGCCGATGCAATGCAGCGAATTTCCGAACACATGGAATTTCCCGGGCTGGCGGGATGTGTGTGAAGCGATCCCGGTGCCAATCACGGAGGTCACGGAATGAAGTCCAATCTGGAAGGTTGGAAGCCGAAAGGTATGGATTGGGCGATCCTTTTGGTGGCGCTGGCCGTGCGTTTGGCCTTGCTCGATGTAAAACCTGCGCACTTTGATGAAGGAGTGAACGGATGGTTTGTGGATCAGCTCGTGAAAACCGGCACGTTCAAGTACGACCCGTCCAACTATCATGGCCCGTTTCATTTCTACGTGCTTTTTATCTCGCAGGTCCTTTTCGGCCGGGGTTTGTGGCAGTTGCGGATCCCTGTGGTCATCGCCAGCGTGCTCACGATATGGTTGATCATCGCACTGCGACGGCATCTGCCGGAGGGTGCCTGCCGGATCGCTGCGGTGGCGATGGCTATTTCGCCTGCATTTGTTTTTTACGGAAGGTATTCCATCCATGAGCCGTGGCTGCTGCTGTTTCTGGTCATGTTTCTGCATGGAGTCTATGGACTGGTGCGCGAGAATGGCGTGCGCGACTTATGGATCACGGCGATGGCACTGGTAGGGATGGTGCTCACTAAGGAAACGTATTTGTTGCACGGTGTGGCATTTGCGCTGGCTGTGCCCTGCCTGCTTCTCTGGGAAAAAGTGGTGCCCAGCACGGATGCTGCCGCTTTGCCAGGCCCGAAGTGGAACTCGCTTGACCTCTGGAGGGTGGGGGGCGCCGGTGTCGCCCTGCTGGTCTTTTTCTACTCCGGCAATTTTCAAAACTTCGCGGGACTCACGGGCTTGTGGGAGACATTCACGATCTGGGCGGAGACCGGGTCTGATGGTCACGGGCACGAAAAACCCTGGTGGTACTGGCTCGCGCTCATGTGGAAATTGGAATGGCCCGTCCTGCTGGGCCTCGCTGCATGTGTTCGATTCCTGCTGCCTTCGACCCGTGCTGCGCGTTATCTAACTATCTATGGTGCGGGCACGTTGCTGGCCTACACTCTCATTGCTTACAAAACGCCCTGGTGCAATATCGCCATCTACTGGCCGTTTCTTTTACTCCTCGGGATCGTGGTCCATGAAGCCATGGGCACCCGTCTTCGCTGGCCCGCGCTGGCCCTCGCGATGATCGCACTTTGGCACTCCGCATGGCATATGGCCCGGCTGAACTTTGTGGACTACACGAGTGACAACGAGCCCTACGTTTACGTCCAAACCTACGAGGACATCAATTTGCTCCTCGATCCGCTTTTCGAAAAAGTGAAAGACGACCCCACCGCCATGCACCTGCCGGGTCACATTTTATCTCGAAGCGTGTATCCGCTTCCATGGGTCCTCGCCGAGTTCACCCGGGTGGTATTCCACGACCGGGAATCCATGCCCCAACCGCCCGATGCCGCTTTTATTCTGGTGGACGAAGATCAGGCGGAGCGGTTCCGGGCCGCCCTGAAGGAGGATTACGCCGAGCATCCCGTGCGATTGCGCTCGGGACAGGAGCCGCTTGTGCTTTTCATGAACTTGAGCGAGTTTCCCCACCTCGCTCCATGAATTTCAAACTCGCATCCCAATACAAACCCTGTGGCGATCAGGGTCAGGCCATCGAGAAACTGACCCGCTCCGTGCTCGCGGGCAACCGGCACCAAACCCTGCTCGGGGTGACCGGATCTGGCAAAACCTTTACCGCGGCCAATGTCATCGCAAATGTCGGACGCCCGACACTCGTCATCTCGCACAACAAAACACTCGCCGCCCAGCTCTACTCGGAGTTCAAACAATTTTTCCCGGAAAACGCGGTCGAATACTTTGTGAGCTACTTCGATTACTACCAGCCGGAGGCTTACATCCCGCGCACGGACACTTACATCGAAAAGGATTCGTCCATTAATGATGAAATCGAGCGCTTGCGCTTGTCGGCCACGAGTTCATTGCTGACGCGC
>JBGTCP010000044.1:0-3076 GCA_041748815.1 Chthoniobacterales bacterium | reverse complement strand
GGAGACCCTGAATCAGGAAACCGCCAAGCAATCCAATGCCCGGCTGCTGGCGCGGGAGCTTGCGGATGTGAAGGCCGCTCTTGATGAACACGCAATCGTGGCGATCACAGATCCACAGGGGAAGGTCACCTTCCTCAACGATCCGGGTGCTGCGCATTATGAATCCCGCGGTGCGCATCATTGGCGTCAGCGGTTTGAGCACCAATGCTCAGCTTTCCGAAGAAAGCACCCACGGCCTTTCGCACTTTTTGGCTAAGCCCTATACAACCGCAGCGCTGCTGAATACACTGGAAGAGATTCTTTCCGAGTTGAGAGAGAAGGCGGAGTAGCACTTCGCGTGCGCCGCTTTCACGACACTCAAAAATCCTTTTGGCTTTCGGGGTGGCGCTGATACGTTTCACTTTTTCATGGCACATGCATATAAGCTGAACCGGACATCCCCGCCGTCCAAGAGCGGGATTGATTTTGAGAAGGAATTGAATCCCGAGCAGTATGCCGCCGCCACTGCCGGAGGCGGCCCGAGCTTGGTGATTGCAGGTGCAGGGAGTGGAAAGACCCGCACGCTTATTTACAGGCTCGCATTCCTCATGGAGCAGGGAGTGAAGCCCTGGCAAATCCTGCTGCTCACATTTACCAATAAAGCAGCACGCGAGATGTTGCACCGCGCGGAGGAATTGCTGGGCCAGGATTTGCGCGGGCTCTGGGGCGGGACGTTTCACTCCATCGGTGCGCGCATGCTCCGCAAAAATGCCACCCTGCTAGGCTACGAACCGGAGTTTTCCATCCTCGACCGCGAAGACGCTGAGAAGCTGATGAAGACGGTTTATCAGCTTGAGAAAATCGATACCAAGGAAAAGGGATTTCCGAAAGCTGGTGTGATGTGCGACATCGTGAGCTTTGCGACCAATACCGATGATGAGGTGCGCGAGGTGGTGTTTCACCGGAATCCGGAGTTCATCGAATACGTGGATACCATCGAGGGATTGGCCCGCAGTTATCGTGATCGCAAGGTGGCTGCCAATGCGATGGATTTCGATGATTTGCTCCTGCAGGCCATTCGGCTTCTGGATCAGGAGCCCGAGGTGGCTGAGGAATATGGCCGCCGTTTTCATCACGTGCTCGTGGATGAATACCAGGACACAAATGTCCTGCAATCACGCTTCATTGATGCGCTGAGTGCAGGCCATGGGAATCTCATGGTCGTGGGCGATGATGCGCAATCGATCTACTCCTGGCGGGGAGCGGATTTTAGAAACATTCTTGATTTTCCGAAACGGTATCCCGGTGCGTTGGTGCATAAGATTGAGACTAATTATCGCAGCGTGCCCGAAGTGCTGGCCGTCGCAAATGCTGTGATCAATCGGAACAGCGAGCAGTTCCACAAAGAGCTCCGCGCAGCCCGGGTCACCATGGAGCAAAAGCCGGCAGTGATCGAGCTGGAAGACTCATCACAGCAGGCGGAGTTTGTTACCCAGCGAATTCGCGAGCTCCTGGATGATGGCATGGAGCCGTCGGATATCGCGGTGCTCTACCGTGCGCATTTTCATTCGATGGAGTTGCAAATGGCACTCACACGAGGAGAGCTGCCATTTCAGATCACCAGCGGTCTGCGCTTCTTTGAGCAGGCGCATGTGAAAGATGTCACCTCTTACATGCGGTTTGTGGTGAACCTGCGTGACGAGGTTGCGTTCAAACGCATGGTCCTCATGCTGCCGGGGCTTGGAGAAAAGACGGCCGATAAAATGTGGCTCAATCTGGTCGCACGCTTTCGGCCCGGCGCCCTGCCGCTCGGAGCAGGTGATTTTCCCTCGCTGCTAAACGGGCTGAAAGTGCCGGGGAAAGCCGGCGAGGCCTGGCAACAGCTCATCTACACGCTGGATGAACTCGCACCCGCCGGCATTCCCGCCGCGCCAGCCGTGATGATTCACAGCATCATCGAAGCGGTGTACGATGATTATTTGAGATCAAAGTTTCCGAATTATGAAAGCCGCCGCGAGGACTTGAATACGCTTGAGGGTTTTTCTGCTCAGTTTGAGGAAACGGGGGAATTCCTTTCGCAACTTGCGCTGCTCACGAGCATGGACACGGACTCGACCGCGCCCGAGGCGAGTGGGGATATGGTCACGCTCTCGAGTATTCGTCAGGCCAAAGGGCTTGAGTGGAAAGTGGTCTTTGTGATTTTTCTGGCTGACGGACTCTTTCCCGGCAAGCGCTCGCTGGAAGATCCTGCTACGCTGGAAGAAGAACGGCGGCTGTTTTACGTCGCCTGCACGCGCGCTATGAATCAACTGTATCTCACATGGCCACGTGTCCGCCTCAATGCGGGGTATGGTGAGATGTTTCTCACAGGCAGCCGGTTTCTCCGCGAGATCGGGTCCCAGCTGGTGGACGAATGGGAAGTTGAGTAGTGTTGGCGGCTACCCGGATGCTGCAATTTTTTGCAGGGAGTGGATCACATTTGCGAGGCCGTTGAGGCGGGTGGGGGTGATGAAATTGCTGAGTCCCAAGCGTTCAACAAGATTGGGCTCAAAGGAGGTTGCTTCGTTGGAATTTGCATTTTCAAACAATGCCACGTGGATCCCGGCTAGGCCTTTGACCAGCGGTGAATCAGCGTCAAAGTGGTAATGGCACGCACCGTCCGCGACGCTGCCAGCCAGCCAAACCTGAGAAACACAACCTTGCACAAGGTATTCCGGCGTCTGGTATTTAGCATCCAGCGGAGGCAGCTTCCCCGCATCGGCAACCACCGCCGCCAACCGCTCGCGCGGATCCGGAATGATTTCGTAACGGGTCACAAGCTTGGATTCACGATCAATCAACGAATCAATAGTGGCGAAAGCAGGAAATGGCATCCACGGAGCCTCTCATGAGATCTTTTGGATGGCAATTTACCTTCCGTCCGAATTTTCACCGCTTCGTTGACCTGCGTTCGGAGTTGTGTGAGTCTCCCCGATTCCATGCGAGGTAAATTATGTTAACGGCCAGTGAACTCACAAAATCTTTTGGCGGGCGCGTCCTTTTTGAAAAGGCATCGCTCCAGGTCAATCGTGGCGACCGCATTGCTTTGGTCGGCCCT
>JBGTCP010000043.1:0-3470 GCA_041748815.1 Chthoniobacterales bacterium | reverse complement strand
CCCGTGAAGATTTGTTCCAATGCCAGCACACTGCGAAGCTGCGGATCCGCCACATACAACGTGCCCGCTCCCTGAAGTCCGATCTCCATCGTGAGCGAGCGTGTCGCATCGTCCGGCGCAGCTATCCCATATGCACCTTCGCGCTGGAATCTCTCAGGGTGAATCACCGAGGGCGGGCGCACAATGCGGCCATACACGACTTCCGTATAGGTGGTGTCGTCGTCCGCATAGAGGCGGATGAAATACTGACTGTCTCCCTCCAGCCCTTCCGGACGGAGTAAAGCGCTCACCAGATAAGGCGTGCCCGGCATCACGCCGGCGTCTGAGCCCGATTGGACTGGGACCGCGAACCGGATGGTCGAGACTTCGCCGGAAGCTTGATTTTCCAGCACAAGGATTTCCTCGTTTTTAGCCACCGTGTGATCCACGACCTCGTGCCGGTGTGAGCCAGTGATAACGATCCGTTCGTCCGGTCGGAAGCCGGTGCCTTGCAGGAGATTCGGACCTGACGGCCAGAGTTTTTCGCTGAACGTGTCCATCTTTGCAAAATCGCCGGTGCGCGGGATGGTCGCCGAAATTGCCACCACGCGGTGCCAGAACCCCTGAGACATCATCGGCCCGCTCAGCAGGATGGCGTAGAGAACACAAAGCAACTCCGGTCGCGTGAGAAGGCCGAACTTGAACAGCGCGGACGTCATCGCACAAACGCCCAGAATCGCCAGAAAGATCCACAACCCCGGAATCACCAACGCATGTTCGCCCGGTGTGTGTGCAACCAGAATCACATGGATGTAGTTGATCAGCACCGCCGTGCCCAGCATCGCAAACACACTCGCAAGCGCAGAGCGAAGTGTGAAAGCCGGAGCAAACTTTTGAGCGGGATTCATCGAGTGCAAAGTTGCTTATCCCAAAAACTCAGAGGGATAAGAACATTGGAGGGTGGGGGACCGAGGGGCTAAGGGTGGTGTGTGTCTCATTTACCTGCCGAATTTAGCAGACTCGATGGAATTTCGCCCAAACCAAACAGTTAAGAAACGCTATGCTGCGTTCCGGCCACCCGCAGCTCAGTCCTGCCCGGCAAAGGTCATATGGAGCGTGACGATACTGTGCGCCCCCGCAGTGATTGAGACCTCGCGTCCCTCACTTGAGGGGGTGCACACTGCGTCGTCAAGTGGCTCCTCCGCCAGATTGACGCATTCCACTGACTGGATGTTTTTCCAAAAGCGGATGGATTCAGTCATGGGTTGGGATGTTGGGTTCCAAAGCCGGAGAATGAGGCCTTCACCTTTTTCCGGGGTTTTAATCGCGGAGACGGCAAGATTTCCATCGAGTAGCTCGACGAAGCTTTGAGTGGCCGATCCTGTTCCCTGGAGCGGTGGATAACCGGACGGGCGTTTTCCACTCTGGCGGGTGAGCAGGCGGGTTTGTAGTCGGGCCAGTTCACGCAGAGCGCCCGCCCGCGGGAGTTCCCCACTGAATGGGAGCAGTGCGAATTTGAATGAATGCTGACCTTTTTCCAGTCCATCCGGTTCGCCTCCGGTAGCGATGGTCTGGCGGAAGGATCGGAGGAGTGTGGCAAAAAGTGTGCGGCGTTGATCGTCGCTGACTCCGCCCTCGTGCACTCCTGCGGCGGAGATGAGAGCCAGGCCGCGCTTCCCGTGCCCGATGGATGCTATTCCCAGAAATGGTTTCTCGGCTTGCTCGATCTCCTGCCAGGAAGCGGTGCGTGGATCCAGCGCCACGGAGCGCTCGACAAAATCGAAGGGCTGATGAGCCAGCCAGATGGTGGCCTCAGGACAGTCTGTGGGGAGGAGCAGTTGCAGCCGATGATCCTCCGGTGTGTTATCCACCTGCACTTCCACATCGAGCGTACGCGCTCCCTGCCTGAGGGTCACGAGGTTGGTGATTTGCAGCGGCACAAGCTCCGGAGACGGTGCCAGTGATGCCTGATCCATCCGCCGGGGCACTTGCAGTGTGGCAGTGACGCGGAATGTGACAACTTCAGGCCCGTCGGAAACCACTGCGGTCTGCACTGTTGCGCCGGTTGACAGCAACTGCTCGTCGTTAACTGAATGCACATGGAACCATCCATCGCCCAACTCACTGCGGCTGGAATATGTGAGCAAGTCGCGGTAAGATTCGCCGGTCGATTTGTCCGTGAGATTGAGTGTGCCGTCGCCTGCAATGGCGACGGCAATATACTCGTTCTCTGCGGATGCTGGTCCTGTGCGGAGAGAGCCAACCGCGCGCACCGGATGTGCCGCCGGCTTGATACGGAGCGAGCGGAAGCCAAGACCCGGCAGTGCCAGGTGCGCAGCTACGGTGTAGCGGGTGAAGGCCCCGTCGCTTTGGAAGCAGAAGCGGGCGAAGCGCGAGCGCTCGTTGGTCTTCGGGATTATACGCAGCCGTTGATACGGAATAGTATTACCGTCGGCATCTTCAATGATAAATGACTTTACCGGCGGAGAGAAAAAGGAGTCTGCGAATTCCGCAGGATAATCGAGCGGCAGGTCCACATCGAAAATGACTGCCTCCTCCCGTGACTCGGGCAGGGGATTAAGAATGGTGATAGTGAACTCGTCCTTCTTTTGCGCCAGCTCCACAGAAGTCTGCGTGAGTGCGCCAAACGATTGGTGGCAGATCTGTTCTCCCAGGACCTGCGCCTGTTCAAAGCGATACATCATGTCGCGATGCACCTGATCAATGGAGCATCCACAGATGGAGTCGTGCGCGTGGTTCGTGAGCAGATATTTCCATGCAATCTGGAGATGTGCATTCGGAATCTCTGCTCCGTGCATGTTTGCAAGAGCCAGGAGAGGATCGGCACAGCGTTCGAGCAGGGTTTGAGTGCGATCATTTGCCATTTTCACCCGCACGCGGGAGGACGTGCAGTTCGGAATCAACCAGAGATAATTTGAAATGTTCCGCGAGGGTTCTCTGAGTTCGCCACGCCGCACCGGAGGATTCTTCACAGATGAGCGTGCCTCTGCAAAGAAGCGGGGCAGTGTGGAATGTGTGGGTTTCACATCCGGGCATGCTTCCTCAATGAGCTGCAGGTAGCGGGGGACGTCTGAGGCCGGCGCGATATGATCCATCGAATCCATGAGACACAGCACTTTCGAATCCGAGGAGCGTTTGATTTCATCGCTGACGTATTTTGCGATCTCTATGCGGAAGTGTTTATCGCGCACAAGTTGCTCCGCCTCCGGATCACCATCGGCGGCGTTTAGTTCCGCGCAGAACTCTTTCATCCTCTCAACGAAAAACATTTTTTCGCCGTGCTGAGTGGCTCTTGGCAAAGCGAATGCCCCACTTTCCAAATCGGCACGTCCTGCTTCAACCGATCCATAAACTCGGCCATCGCAGCAAATGCCTCTGCGCGATGCGGAGAGTGGATCTCCAGCTCAATGGCAGATTCTCCCACTGGCACCACGCCAATCCGGTGCTGCACGCGGGCCAATTGCAGTGGA
>JBGTCP010000042.1:0-7618 GCA_041748815.1 Chthoniobacterales bacterium | reverse complement strand
GCAATCATCCAGTGCAGGTCTTCGTCGGTGGCCGCTACTACTTGGACGCACCCGACGGCGGACCCGAATGGGGTATCCGTGCGGGAATTACACTTCTGTTTCCAAATTAAAAAATCACTCATTTTCTCCCTGCCGACCTGGTGTCCCGGCTAACTCGAACCGATGGAGTAAAGCGTAGCTTCCCGCGATAAAATCTAATGAAAGACATACAACGACTGTTCCTTCCCGCTCTGGCCTGCATTTCAGTTCTCTCGATCCCGACCGGCTGCTCCACCGCAGGTGTTGAGGCCCGTCAGGAATCCATCTCCGAAGTCCAATCCAACATACTTTCCAACCGGGAAGCCCGCATTCAAGCCAGGGACGAGCGCATGCGTGCCTCCCGCGACGTTTGGATGCAGTAGAAGAACCCGTTGCACGAAAATGCAATCGGGAGCCCTCTTTGGCCTCATCATCGTTTCAATCTCATACTCGGTCGCGTCTCCACGGTCTGGCTGCGATGGTGCGCGGCGCGCAATCGATCCTCTGCATTTCAACCACAAGATGAACACTGATAAACGCTGATGTCAGACGCCGTCGCCGTCGTTATGTCATCGAGCCTCATTGCCAAGTTGCCTGTATGTGGAAGCGAGACTCTTGTCGCTTGATCTGCCTCACTACTTCGACCAGGGTGTAAATCAATCCCCGTTCACCACTTTTGCTCATAAAAAAGGACCGGCACCCGTGAGAGTGCCGGCCCTGGAAGAAAACTCCTGCGGCATCGGATCAACTCCAGGCCGCAGGATGAGTGTTAGTTGAGGTTTAGAAACGCATGCGGAAACCGGCACTCGCAGTCAGTGCCTTGTCGCCTGCCGAACCGCCAATCGCGATGTCCCAGCCATCAGCAACTTCGATGAAGGTGTCGACAAAGCCGGCCCATTCGTTGGTGGCGTCGATGTCTGTCCAAACAGCTCCTGCATGGACTTCAAAGATGCCAAAGCGGGCGCGCACATGGGGTTTTGCATAGGGAGCCACATCATTGTTGTCTGCTCCTTCGAATCCGTCATCGAAACCGTAGAATAACGCGCCACCTTCACCGACGAGGTGGAAGTTGCTGCTGATCGGCAAGACGGCGCCAAGACCAGCGGAGGCGGTCCAGAGGTCGGTGCTACCGGATTCGGTATCCACATCCTGCCAGGACCCACTACCAGCAAAGTAGAGGCAGTCGATGATGGAGATGCTGAAACGGGCACCAACGCCATTCGCATCGTCCACGCCCGGGATGTCTTCGAACCAGGTGCGAAGATAGCGGGCATCGAAGGTGTTGTAGTTGATTTCCTGAACTGCCATTGGCTCAGGTTCGGGCGCTTCATAGTTTTTGTAGGTTTCAGTGCCTGCAAAGCTTGGGACAGCCACTGAGGCCAAAGCGAGGATCGTTAATAGTTTTTTCATAGGGTATGTTGTGTTGTTAAGGGTTCCCTGCAAATCCCGGTCATCGGAGTTCTGCGGAGGTTCGGCACGAATGCCGACTTGCACAGAATCAAAATTCGTGGAGCCAAGCTATTAGACTTTGGTCTTATAGGGCCTGGGTTGCCAAAGGCCCACATAGCGAATGCCTGACGTGAATACTGGTCCGCAGTGCCGGTTCGCCGGGTCGGCGATACAGGAAACGTCTATACGAACGAACCAAAAGGGTCTAAACTTCACGCCGTGAATCCAAACCCCGATATCCGCTGGAAGCAACGTTTTCAAAACTTCGACCGTGCCTTTGTTCTGCTGCGGGACGCGCTGGAAAACGGCCCTGGCTCCTTGAATCAGTTGGAGAAAGAAGGAGTCATCCAGCGTTTCGAGTTCAGCTTTGAACTCGCTTGGAAGACCTTGAAGGACTACATGGAGGAGGATGGATTCGTGTTTGCCACGATCACGCCCCGCCAGGTTCTCAAGGATGCGTTCGCCGCAAATATTCTCAAGGACGGGCAGATCTGGATCGACATGCTCGACCACCGCAACCTGCTTTCCCACACCTACGACCTGGCGAGGTTCGAGGAGGCCGTGGAGGCTGTCCACGATCGCTATCTTGACGCATTGGATCAGCTGCATGAGTTTCTGCAACAGGCAGCAATGGAATGAAACCGCCACCCCTCAAGCATGTGGAAATGGACATGGTTTGCGCCGTTTTCCGGCTCCATCCGGAAATCGAAACCGCCACCCTGTTCGGTTCCCGTGCCAAGGGCACCCATACCGAGCGCTCCGACGTGGATCTAGTGGTCACCGGTGATGTCGAGCCCTTACGCGCAGAGGGCATCGTCGCTGAACTGGACGAACTTCCGCTTCCTTACCGGTTCGAGGTCCAACCTTTGGCGCACATCCGCCACCAGCCATTGCTCGATCACATCCGCCGTGTGGGAATCCAGATTTATCCCGCGAGATGCGGGGAAGAGTGAAAAGTGAAATGAGAAGAGTGAAATGACTGAGCCAAGAGACATTAAAGATCGCACATTTGAGTTTGCTACCCGCATTGTAAGGCTTTGCCGGGCACTCGATGAGTCACCCGGTGTTTCTCGGACCCTCGCTAACCAATTACTACGTTCAGGGACGTCCGTGGGTGCGAATGTCGAGGAGGCGCACGGTAGCCATAGTAAAACTTCATTGCCAAGATCTCCATTGCGAACAAGGAAGCGAGGGAAACCAATTACTGGCTGCGCTTGCTTGCTGCGGCCGATGTCATCCCCTCCGATCAACTCACTGGCCTCACGGACGAGTCCAATCAACTCATCGCGATCCTGACCACAATCGTCAAACGCTCCAGGGAATCGAACTCCTGATTTCACTCTTCCTTTTTCACCCTTCACTTTTCCCCCGCAGTGTCCTGGAAATTAGCCGGTGGGCGCCAGCAACCGGATGATGAGTTGATAGATCAATCCGCACGGTAGGGACGGGGGAACCAAGACGTCAAGAGAACGGATGCTTTTAGCTTTCAACAGGGCGGCGCGGCAGACTGTCATTAACCAGCATCGAAGCGCATTTCAGCGACAACGAGTTGGAGGAGGCGGCAGTTGTTAAGTCCTACTTAATAACTGCCGCAGACGGAAAGAACTACCAAACCAAGCATTACAGTCTGCATGCAGGAAACGGCTATACGAGCGAACCTAAAGGGTCTAAACTTCAATCGTGAATCCCAATCCCGACATCCGCTGGAAGCAACGATTTCATAACTTCGACCGCGCGTTGGGCGGTTTGAATGGAGGTAGCGAGGCGAATGCAGCCTGTAGGGTGAGCAGGCCGACGAAGCCTGGGAATCAGAGCTTCGTCTTCCGCGCAACGTCCGCTCCCAGCTTTACTCCGAGCAAATGAATGGGAGGGGCGGTCCCGTGGAGTCGTAAATTAGGATCAACAGCAAGACGTATGGCTCCAATCTCGGAACTGATCAAAGCGCACCCGAAATTAGTCGCGAAGCTGCGGCGCATTTCCTTTCCGGACGCAGCTCGTCTGGTTGGAGCACTTGGGCTTCTACCTGAACTATTGGCGAATACGATTCGTGTGGAAATCTTGACGCACCTTGTCGCCACGTGCTGTCAAGGTAACGCCGAGCCCGAACCTAAGGATCTAGCAAAGTGGATAGGTTCCTTGATGGCTGACTCTCCTATGGCGCCAATGGAGGATCCAGCAGAAGACCTTTTTGTCGGGTGTGTCAACTCGGCCTTCGGCAGTTTTCGCGTTTTCCAAGGGAATTTCGGAGATGGCGCCTTCCTCGTTGAACGTCTTTTGAATTTCTTCTATAAGAAATCCGATTTCCCAACCTTTCAAGAAACCATTGATCGGGTTACCGCCTTGCTTCGGTTAACGGACACATTGGCAGAACGCTCGAGACTGGGGCGCCACTGTGCGGGTGGCGGAAACGCTGGAGCCCGAATCCTACTCCCTAGATGGAAAGAGTTTAAGCCGAGAGTCCAGAGCATCTTTTTCAGCAGCGGAGATCTTCAGGCTTTGGGGATCGCCAAACCATTGCTCGGCGACTTTTTCTTGGACGACGGGCATCGCGCCAAGCTCCCGCAGGAAACGATGTGGGCGTCGTCGTTAGAACGGCACCCGCTGTTAGAGTTAGATGATGGTCTACTAATTATTGAACCAAGCACGCTTTGCCGCACGATGGTCCGTTTTATGGTTGAACGTTTAGGGACCAAGGGTGGTTGGGGCGAAATGTTCTATCAGATAGAAAATTCAACAACCTTCGTGAATGACGTTGCCGATCAACTCGGGATCGAACGGGTCGAATTCACAACCCCGGTAGCTGCAAAGGGAACGCCGCACATGTTCCCGTATTTCGGCGCTTTCGATTTCGGAAAACCGGTGATCATGCTGACCTATACTCCCCCATTGGAAGGCGCCGCTAATGACTTTGGAGGATTCGACAAGTTCACAAGTGACGAGCAGTCTAGTTTTCAGAGTTACGTCGAAGCCTGCGCATCTGAGCTCGAGAAACATCCTTTCTCGGGCGGATTGGTTCTTGTATGTCTTGCCGGCTACGGAAGGGCTGCAGCTCTTGGATTAAATCAGTGGAGTCCGAAGTGGCGTGTTCATGTCGCGACTCTGCGAGATTGGCTGGCACTCACCGGGGATAGAACGTGCACTGCAATGCGGCTATGGAAGCTAGGCGAACACGAGGTGCGCTGCGAAAGTCTTGGAGTGGAATTGATAAATCCTGCGGGTTTACCGAACCTTTTTGCCTTTTGGGAAAGGTCAGGATTTCGCTTGGTCCCGCAAGAGATGGATCTCCGGCAAGAACGAAAGCTCGTCGTGCTCGACAGCGCTTTCGCCCAGTCGGTCCGCGTCGAGGGGGCGCAACGTCGAGACGAACACTGCATCCCGGCACCTGATAGAAAGAGCTGCGTTCGTATCGTGCGCCATAATTCGCGAGCCCTTCTTCCAGAAGATCGTGATGCGCCTATATATGGTGCGATCGATAAAGCGCGGGAAAGTCTTGTTGGATGCACCAAGCGCGGGCGCGCTACCTGGTGGGTTGTTGCTCTACAGCGTCCTGATTGCGCAGAGTTAAGGGACTTGCTTTTCCAGCTATGGGATTGCGTCCTAAATTGGGCGGACCATCTCGTGCTGGCCGTAGAACGCGAGTGGCTGCCAATCGGTGACAGAGATGTCGAGGTGCGTTTGGAGTTGCCTGATTTTGCTCGTTGGGATCTCGGCCGCCCCAATGCCACTCCGTTGCAGACTGCAGAGCTTTCGATTGAAACTCGTGAACGTGACAACAGTATCACCATAACAATCCCAGAGGGTTTTCTTCGGCACTTCAATGTCCCGAAAAACGTGGCCGAGCAGCGGATCGTTGCAGCGATGATTGAGGGGGCCGCTCGGTTGGCGGGAGACTCGCCGAAGCCAGAGCTCATTTCAAAATTGACGCGCGACGTAGTGCGCAATGATGACGCTCGGTATTTCCATGTGGTTGACAGCCGTAAAATAGAACAAATGCTCGGGGTGGAGCGCCGCCCCCGCCCCCTCTTTGTTGCAGATGAGGATACGAGACTGGCGGAACTTGGACTCGCAGATCTAGTTGGGCGACCCAGCGACGGAAATGTTGTTGTTGGCCAGGACAGTTGCCGATCCTTCCTTCAAAATACCGTCACAAGCGTTTGGGAACGCATTGAATCCCGGCTTCGAGCATTTAACCGCACGTCGCTCGTAATGGCGTGTTTTCGTGCGTTGGACGAGATCGCCCGTGATGAAGCTCACTGGGATCTGACTACTCGCTCGTTGCTCGCTTTGCATGATGATGAGGAGGAGACCAAAGGCGTCTTACGGCGTCGACGCAGCCAATGGGCAGCGGCGAATCTCGCGAACCGGCTGCTCATTGAAACTGCACAATATGCTTGTCCTGAGAGCGGTGGAATGCCGCTAGCAATCGCGGACCACGCGAGCTTGCTCGCTGAGCAGACGCTGCTAATCACACTCGCGCATCATCGTGACGCGATTGCATTCGGCTTTCTTAAGCCCGAGGTGATAATTCAACCAAACGGCGAGATCGATGTGGACGAGGAGTTCTACAGTGAAATGTTTTCTAAATATCACTCCCGCCGCTCAGATCATGCCTCCGCACGAGCAGCAAAGGGCTATGACAAACATTTCCAAGCGCCTGAACACTTGTCACGTAAGCAATCAGACCGCGTTGATGACAGGCTCGCGAAGCTCAACAAAGTATTCGAACCCGAGTTTGGTTTCTCGATCACGAAATTGATTAAGATTGTGGCCCTGTGGAAAGAATTCGCACTGGAATCAAAGGAGCCAGGTGGAGAACTAGATGAGCAGAAAATGGTAGGTCTGCTTCAGCAGGGTTGCGGGTTTTCTTCTGACGAAGCAACCGCGTTCCTCGATCGAATGACATTGCCGATTCGTTCCTCGTGGGACGCCGACCTCCCTCCACGCTGCAAAAAGGAAGACGTCTATCCATGGCGTTTTCGCAGGCACCTTTCTCTGCTGATTCGTCCCCTCGTTCAGGTGTCCACGTCACCCCGCAGCTGGATCGTCTCTGCACCATTTTTCGAGAAAAGTGCATCCTACATCACCGGTATAATCGAGAAAGCTGATCTTCCTGAACGCTTTTTCGTTACAGCAAAGATGCGCGAATATATTGGCCAGGAGGTGAACCGGCGTGGTCACGCGTTTGCGGAACGCGTTCACGATGCGTTCGCCGGAAGTGGAATGAAATCTAGGCTGGAGATAGAGATGACTGAGCTAGGAGCTGCAAAGAATTTAGGTCTCGGGGATATTGATGTTTTGGCTTGGAACGCTGCAACGAATCGAGTGTTCGCCGTCGAGTGCAAGCGCTTACTCCCGGCACTCACTGTGCGAGAGGTTATTCAACGGCTAGAGGACTTTCGAGGAGACAAGAAGGAAAAGGACTCACTTGGTCGGCACCTTCGGCGTATGGATTGGCTCAATGTAAATCTCGAGACGCTCGCGAAGCTCGCTGGCATCCCGAAGGAAGCAATTCAACTAACACCGCTCCTCGTTGCGAGCGAAGTAGTGCCCATGCAGTTCTTCAAGGAAATGGATTTCCCGTCACAACAGGTGATCCCATTTGACGATCTTGCTGAATATCTTGCCGGCCGATGAGGATGGTTCCATACGTCCGGCCTCGTCCGCATCATCTTTCGCGAGACCCAGATTTAGAAAGCTATGAGTGGATTCATGACCCGTGATGCTGGCTGGCATCCCTCCGGGATGCGGATTCTTTTTATTGGATGATCGGTGGTGGCGTTCGCTGCGGCTCCCTGACCACCGGCTAATGTCCGTCAAGCCTCCGGCTTGAAAACGAGAATACATGGAGGGTGGCACATATGACTCTGCATGGTTTTCGGGATTATTTTCCTCGAGTTGGCATTTTCTTGCGGGAGAAAATTTGACGATTTGAGAAATTTCCATAATTCGAGCGGAGTGCCTCGATTTACAGGATTTCTTCACTGGGGAAGACGATTGGGCAAATCAAGTCCTCGCGGATCGTTGGACACAAGAGGACTTGGCTACGATCCATGAAATTTTTCTCTGAGCTTAAAGTCTCGGTCGGTGCGTCTCTTCTATGTGACGTGTGGCAGTCAGCTGGAATGGTAGAGAGCAATTTGGCGAGCCCTTA
>JBGTCP010000041.1:0-1940 GCA_041748815.1 Chthoniobacterales bacterium | reverse complement strand
TATCGCTTTGAAAACGATGATCCACCCATGGATTCTCGATCCTTCTGCCTGCCTGTGTGAGCCGATTGCTTTTGAAGTTTTGCGCCACGCAACACCGCAGGAGAGAGTGAGGATTGAGGACCAGTTCTCAACGTTAGCCCTTTTGCCCACCCCCCAAAAACTTTGGCGGGATGCGGTTCAGCTTGGTCAACAGTGTCGCAAAGGCGGCTTCACGGCAGGCTCCATCGATCTTCTCATTGCCGTAATCGCTATTCACCACAGTGCGGAACTCGTGACCTTTGACTCCGATTATGCAGCCATCGCTGATCACAGTGCTCTGAAGGTTCGCCTTCTTGAGCGCCCCGATTTGCCTGCCGGGTAGAGCATTTTTTGGTGGTTGTCAGCCTATCCCGACTCGCCGACCACCGCTCAGGACGCCATCTTCGGACCTCCCCCAGGAGCTAAACTATTACCTCTCACCACAAGATGCTCGGTTCATACCGACAAGCTAAACCAAGGACGGTTGACTTCCATAGGCTGCAAGCATAGGGTAGATCCATGGCAATCCTTAAACTCTTCAAAAATGGAACCAGTCAAGCTGTGCGCATTCCCAAGGACATGGAGTTCTCTGGAGACCGGGTGCGTGTTCAACGACACAAAGGCGGGCTCTTAATTCTGCCGGAAAAAACAGCTTGGACGGAAGTGTTTGCGGAGATCGACGAACGCGGCAGCTGTGCCATCGATGCTCCAGAGGACTTGAGTGCTGAGGAAATAGCTTGAGATACCTGCTCGATACGAGCGTTTGCATCGACGTGATGAAGGGAGGTGCGGGAGCAAGGGCCAAGCTTGCCGAACACCCGCGGAGCGCGTGTTGCGTGTCTACTGTGGTGAAAGCCGAGCTGATGGTCGGCGTACACAAATCCAATGACCCACACCGGCATGCGGAAATCCTGAGGGTATTTCTCAACGGACTGCAAGTTTTGCCATTCGAGGAACGCGCCGCCGACATTTATGGACCGCTGCGGGCGGGACTTGAAGCCAAGGGCGAGGTCATCGGGGCCAACGACATGCTCATAGCTGCCCATACGATGTCAGAGAATTTGACTTTGCTGACCTCTGACGCCCATTTCGCGCGGATCGAAAACCTGTCAGTTGAAGTCTGGAAGAAAATACCTTGAAAGGGCGTGCTTCGTTCGCAAAATCGTAATAGTAACAAAGCATGACTTCCCCCGAGACCTTTTGTTCCGGCCCCGACACCCACCCCACTGAAACTTGCCAAGATCGCATTTATCGCCGATAATTATAGCATGAGCGTTTTAGAAGCCACTGTTGAAAAACTGAAGGTCTTACCTGAGGATAAGGTCGTGGCTGTCGCGCACTACATCGACTCATTGAGCAACCTTCCCACAGGCCGCTTCGACGACAAAGGCCGCTTCGACGATTTGGCGGGATGTCTCACCACGGAAGAAGCGGACCGCTTTGAACGCGCAATCAACGAAAGCAGTGAAGGCATCGAATCGGGTCATCAAGGCTGGTAGCATCGCCATCGACACAAGCGCCGTGATCAGCCTGTTCCGTGGGCACGAAGTTGCTGCGGCCTGCTTCAATGAGGCGAAAGAAATATGGATGCCCGTAACCGTTTTGGGCGAACTCTACTGTGGACTGCGCAAGTGCAATAATCCAGAAAAAGAAGGCTTGCGGATCAGCGACCTGCGGAGCAGGTGCCTGAGCCTTTGGATTGATGAAGCCACGGCCATCCGCTACGCGGAGGTGTATACCAGCCTTGAGGCCAAGGGAACTATGATCCCGCTCAATGACATCTGGATCGCCGCCTTCGCCATCCGGCATGAGATGCCACTGCTGGCCAAAGACGATCACTTTGCGCAAATCGCAGGTTTGGATCTGATTGGTCTTTGACCCGCCCGCGGATACTCATAAAGGAGGGCGGACTTTCCTGTCCG
>JBGTCP010000040.1:0-6082 GCA_041748815.1 Chthoniobacterales bacterium | reverse complement strand
TTTTTGGGTGTTTGTGTTGTGTTGCGTCACCGCCCTCCGCAGATCTTTGCCACGGTCCGAACGGCGAAATTTTTATAGGATCAGTGAGATTCCTCCGAGTGATCGCACATTAGAAAAGTGAAAACCGCGGTGAGCAGCATGAATACGAGCGCCTGGACGACGCCCACCAACAGCTCAAAGAAGTAAAAGGGAATGGCAATGAGCCAGCCAAGGTAGGGATGACTCAGTGCCATGGTTTCCAGCATGCTCTCGCCTGCATAGACGTTTCCGAAAAGACGGAAGCTGAGTGAGACCGGACGGAAAATAATCGAAACAACTTCGATCACGCCCACCATGAGGAACACAAAAATCATGACCACTTTCACAAAACCGGTCGTCCCGCCTTTGGGGCCGAAGATGTGAAGGAAAAATCCGACGGGACCATTTGCCTGCAACGACCAGATGATCCATGAGAGGAAAAACACCGATGCGATCGCAAAAGTCATGTTAAGATCCGCATTGGCACCCCGCCAAAGCGGACGGCTGAGATGCCCGAGTGCACCCTGTTCGTTTGGTGTGCCAAATCCAATGGAGCCGACCCCGGGGAGCAAACCGAACCAGTTTGCGAAGGTGATAAAAAGAAAGAGCGTGGCGAAAAACCAGAATGTCTTGAGCGCGAGCTCACGCCCAATGATACTGCCAAGGAAGTCGCTCAACGATTCGACAAGCCATTCCCAGAAATTTTGAAGGCCCGTCGGAACTTCGCGCATGTTGCGTGTCGCAATTTGGGCGAAAACGATTAAACCGAGTCCCACGATCCACGTCACGAGCATGGAGTTGGTGACGATAAACGGCCCGATGGAAAAAACCTCCGAAGCATACAACGGCAGCGTATGATGTTCGCCTTCCGCCGCACCGAAGCTGGTGGCAGCTCCTGCGAATACGAATACCCACGCAAACAAAAGAGCGCGGGACAGCCAATGGCTGCCATTGCGGGCGAAGGTCGGATTTTTATGGGAAATCATGGGTTGGTAAATGGCATTCCTCCCATCACAATAAAAATCTTCAGCGGCTCAGGTAAATGGGTCGCCAGAAGCACTGGACAGGAAGCGGACGAAGAGTAGAACAACGCCCGGGAAATAATGACAAGCCCTATTTGTGAATTTTTTCACAATCTTTTTTGAGGGCGACAACAACGCAGGCCGATCCCGGCCGCGGGCCTGAGCAACTCGACCGTTGGAATGAAAATTGGCGCATGACTCTCAGTCCAATCCACCAGTCCTGCCGTGCCAACCGCTCCTACTTCCTCTTTCACCAGCGCCGGGGCAATAAATCGGTTCGCCACGACCAATTCATTAACCTTCGCCACCAGACCTGGCAAAACGTCAGTCGGAAAATATGGGCCCTGCCAGTCCATCAATGAACTGGAGTCAACCGAGTAGATCGGCGGCCTGTGCCAGTTCCTCTTCGACTGCACTTTCGTAGTCGCTCGCGACAAAGGATGTATCGCCAAGTCTTTATGTAATTTTAAGCCGAGAGAATACTATCGATGCAAGCAGCCGATTCCCATGCACGAGCACCCCATATCGTTTCCCACTGCGCTTCTCCAAAGCTTTAATCGCCTGAGCAAGCTTGCCTTCGATCAGTAGCTCCACCAACATCGCAGGGAACACTTTGAGTGGTGAAGTCTGCTATGCCATCTCCCCCATCCGGCAAATATTTCACACCTCGTGCGCTTCCCGCTTGCCGAGTGTCTTGTGTTTCCGTTTACTCCGTCGATGAGTCAGCATCTCTTGCCGGAAGACAAAGAATATCGCGGGTCGCGAGTCGTGATCCTCGACTTTGGGTCGCAGTACACACAGGTCATTGCCCGGCGTGTGCGCGAATGGAATGTCTATTCCCAGATCATTTCCTACAAAACTACCGCTGATGAATTGCGCGGGCTCGATGTCAAGGGCATCATCCTCTCAGGTGGTCCGGCGAGTGTGTATGCGAAGGGCGCTCCGCAGGTGGATCCGAAGCTTTTTGAACTGGGTGTGCCGGTGCTGGGGATTTGTTATGGGATTCAGCTCATGGCGCATCATTTGGGCGGCAAAGTCGAGCACTCCGTCCATCGCGAATACGGCCACGGCAAACTCGAGGTGGATGTCACCTGTCCGCTGTTCGCAGGCCTGCCAAAAACGCTCGATGTCTGGAACAGCCACGGTGACCGGATCACGAAACTCCCGACCGGATTCCGCCGCGTTGGCAAAACCGCTGGGTCGCCATCCGCAGTGATTGAACACGCCAAGAAGCAATTCTACGGACTGCAATTCCATCCGGAAGTCGGCCACACGCCGCGCGGGAAAGACATTCTCAAAAACTTCCTCTTTAAGATCTGCAAATGCTCGAAGGACTGGACGATGGGCTCATTTGTCGAGCACGCCTGCGAGGAAATTCGCCGCCAGGTCGGTAAGGAAAAAGTCATTCTCGGACTCAGTGGCGGCGTGGATTCATCGGTGGCCGCAGCGCTGTTGCACAAAGCCATTGGCAGCCAGCTCACCTGCATCTTCGTCAACAACGGCCTCCTGCGCGCTAACGAGGAAAAAGCTGTGCAGAATATTTTTGGCAAAGCATTCAAAATCCGGCTTAAGACCGTGGATGCTGAAGCCCAGTTCCTCAAAAAGCTCAAAGGCGTCACCGACCCGGAGACAAAACGCAAAATCATCGGGACGGAATTTGTTCGCGTCTTTGAGCAAGCAACCAAAGACCTGCAAGCCGCCGAGTTGAAAAAAGGCAGGACCACGCCGTATCGATTCCTTGCCCAGGGAACACTTTACCCGGATGTGATTGAGAGCATTTCTATTTCCGGAAATCCGGCCGCGCTGATCAAGAGCCATCACAACGTGGGCGGTTTGCCCAAGCGGATGAAATTTAAGCTCGTCGAGCCGTTGCGCCAACTTTTCAAAGACGAAGTGCGCAAAGTCGGAGTCGAGCTGGGTCTGCCGCATGAGATGGTTTACCGCCAGCCCTTCCCCGGCCCCGGACTGGCAGTGCGCATCCTTGGTGAGATCACGCCTGAGCGTCTGCGCATCCTCCGCGATGCCGATGAAATCGTCGTGCGCGAGATGAAAGACTCCGGATGGTATTACAAAGTGTGGCAATCTTTTGCGGTCCTTCTCCCGGTGCGCTCCGTAGGCGTGATGGGCGATGAACGCACCTACGATTACACCGCAGCGCTGCGCATCGTGGAGAGCCAGGACGGCATGACGGCCGATTGGGTGCGCCTTCCCTACGACCTCCTCGCAAAAATCTCGAGCCGCATCATTAATGAAGTCAAGGGCATCAACCGCCTCTGCTACGATGTCTCGAGCAAGCCCCCAAGCACGATTGAGTGGGAGTGAAAGGGTGCAAAAAAGCATTCGATCATCCTGGGATGTGCTGCTATCGTTGCAACCCATGAAAGTCTGGTTCCCTTTGGTTTTTACTGCATTTGCTGCCACGCAAGCCTTCGCACAGGAGGCTGCCGAGGCAGTCGCTGACGCTCCTGTCGAGGAACTGCCGCCATTTGTCACGATCTGGCAGATCGCCACAAGCGGCGGATGGGTCATGATCCCACTGGGCATCCTGTCATTCATCGCGACCATGCAAATCCTGATTTTCTTTTTCACGATCCGGCAAGGCGCAGTGGTAAGCCGCCGCTATATGGAGACGGCAGAAGTGCTTCTTAAAAAGGGGGACTACCTTGGCCTGCTCGCGGTGAGTAACCGGAACGGCTCCAGCGTGGCGCGGGTGCTGCAGCGGGCAATGGACTTTGCACTGCGACACAAACATTCCGATTTCCGCCTTGTCCGGGAAGTCGCCGAAGCCGAAGGTTTGCGTCAGGCCAGCCTTCTAAACACACGCATCAGCTACCTTGCGGACGTGGGGGCAATCGCTCCGATGGTCGGGTTGCTTGGCACTGTGATTGGTATGATCCAGTCGTTCAGCGTGCTGGCGAGTGACATTGCGGCGAGTCGTCCGATGTTGCTGGCAGATGGTGTTTCGGTCGCGCTTGTGACCACTGCAACGGGTCTGCTGATCGGCATTCCGGCGCTCGCATTTTACGCATATTTCCGCGGGAAAGTTTCAAAAATGATTGCTGATCTTGAGGGCGCGGCCACTCACCTGGTGGCGTTGCTTGCGATCGAATTTGAGAAGGGCCTCACGCCGTCGAACACTTCCAAAAAAGACCTGTCCGCATTCGATGACGACTTGATCTAAAGCACGCCCGTCCCTCGTTTCCTTTCTGCTATGAATCTGAGTAAACAAACACAAACCCCGCCGGGAGGATTTCAAATCGCTCCCATGGTGGATATTGTGTTTTTGCTGCTCATTTTCTTCATCGTGACCTGGAACTTTGCCCGCTACGAAACCGAACTCGATGTCACTGTCCCCACCGCCGAGGAGGGCGACGAATCCCGCCGGTCCGTGGGAGAAATCATTATCAATGTGCGCGAGGACGGCACTATCATCGTAAACCGTCAGACGCTCACTCGCGACGAGTTGCTCGCAACACTCTCGCAGATCTCCTCACAATACCCCGACCAGGCAGTGATCCTGCGAGGCGATGAAAAGGCTGAATATTCCCACATTGTGAACGTCCTCGATATATGCCGCAAGGCCAACATCTGGAACATCGCGTTCGCAACCGTCAAACCTGAATAATGCCCATTCGTTTTTCCCAACTTCTGCAAATCTGTGCACTGATAAGTATTACCAGTGCAGTGCGCCCGGCATCGGCACAGAATGACGGCGAGATTCCCATTCGCCGCGCGTTGCCGGTGACACAGGAGGATCGTGACGGCGAGATACCTATCCTGCGGGCAGAGCCTGTCACACCTCAAGTGCAGAATCCCGCGCGGCCAGCGCTGCCCGCTCCCACCCCGCTGGCACCGGCGGCGACCCCCCTCCCTCCAGCTCCTGTCGAACTCCCTGTTCTCCCACCCGCCCCAACTCCTGCTCCTCCTCCGCCGGTTCCAACTCTTCCTCCGGCACCAACACCCGCGCCCACGCCTCCGCCGACACCGGCTCCCACTCCTACACCAGCTCCACCACCGCAACCTGTTGCACCCGCAGACCTCCCGGAGATCCGGCGGGCCGAGCCGGTGGTGGCTGCCACTCCGACGCCAGCCCCGGCTCCGGCAGACGTTACCATGCCCATCACGCCGGCTAGCCCGCCCCGCCAAAACACGCCAGATGCTGCCATGTTCAATGTGGCTAATGGGTTTTACACTCAAAAGATGTACGAGATGGCCACGCGGGAATTTGAAGATTTTCTCCGCACGCATCCGGGGAGCCAACTACGCGATGCCGCGTGGTTCCGCCTCGGCGAGTCTCATCGTAATATGGGCGAGAAAGGACGCGCACGTGCTTCTTATGAGACTCTTCTTCGCGAGACCCGCACGGGCGAGTTCGCAGGGTCCGCAGCCTACCGCCTTGCAGAACTCGCTGTGGAGCGTGGCGACTACCAAGCTGCGCTCACTTATTTTGAACAAGCCGGCAACACCGTCACCGATCCGCAAGTGAAGCTCGCTGCGAATTTCCGCGAAGCCCGATCACTTGAGCTACTTCGCCGCAAAGAATCGGCGCGCCAGGCCTTTCGAAAAGTACTCCAGTCGGAAATCGATCCCAATCCTTACCGGGAAGCCGCACTCAGTGCGAGCGCCCAGCTGGCCGCAGAGACCGGTCGTAAGCAGGAAGCTGTTAGCTACTATAAAGAACTGCTCGCAGATGGCTCCACCCCAGCAGTGCGGGCTGAAGCCGGTGTGAATGCAGGTCTCCTGCTTGTAGAATTGAAGGACCTAGAGCCCGCCACCGAAGCCTTTAACACCGTGCTGAAAATTCAGGTCGACGGGGATTGGCAACAGATCGCCCGCGTGGGCCTCATTCGCATCGACTACGATGCCGGGCGCTATGAGTCCGTGATCAAATCTTACACGCAGAGTGAGGGAGCTTTTTCTGAAAAACTCAAACCCGAAGCCATGCTCCTGGCCGCAAATTCCTACCGCCAGCTCGATCAATCCGCTGAAGCCGCCAAGCTCTATCAGGCAATTGCGCAGACCTATCCCGACTCACAATTCGC
>JBGTCP010000039.1:0-3397 GCA_041748815.1 Chthoniobacterales bacterium | reverse complement strand
TCACAGGTCATCACTGTGCTGATGCTCATGGTCGGCGCCGGATTGTACGTCTATTATCAATCCAGACCACCTACGGATGCCGAAGCGGCATTATTCGCCAAGACTGCCGACAATGTCTTTCCGGTCTGGATCACCACTGTGTTGCCACCGGGAATTACCGGGTTGGTTCTCGCTGGAGCGTTTGCAGCCGCCATTTCCAGTCTCGACTCGGCACTCACAGCGCTGTCACAGACCAGTTTGAGCGTCCTGCATGGCAACCAGAACCTGACCGAGGTCGATTCCGGCCGACTGATGCGACAATCACGCCTGACGGTGATTTTCTGGGGCATTGCCCTGTCCATCACCGCTGTGGGCCTGCACATTATCAAAGAACGCGGCGACATCGACCTCATCAGCCTCGCCTTCGGCATGGTTGCTTACACGTATGGGCCGATGCTCGGGATATTGATTCTGGCGTGGGGGGGCTTTCGTCCATCTATCCAATCGCTCTGGATTGGTTTGGCGCTCTCGATTCTCATGACGTTAATGATGCGACCGGACTTGTTTATTCTGCTGGAAGCCGTCGGATTGGCGGAAGCAGGCACGGGTGCCGCAATCCGCCCGCGAATTGCTTTTCCTTGGCTGTATCCGATGACCTGCGCGGTGACATTTTTATGCGGGTTGCTGAGTCACAGGGTGCGGGGGAGGATAGAGCATTAGGAATTCTCATAAGAGCAAAAAATCTCACATGTGAGAGGAGATTCTCAGGCTGCGATCCTTATGTAGAAGCCGCGCATCAAGTTTTGTGATTCTTAAAGAAACGAATTTGATTTTTGAGCATGCATCATAAGTTTAAGCTCCGACCATTCAAGACTGCCACAACCGCGTCATCCCGATGAAGGAGGGATCCCACTTGTGCGAGTGCTTGGTTTCTTCCAAAAGTGGACGTGACCGGCAAAGCCGCTCCGGGTGCGTATCGAATCTGCCGATTGCTGCGACTGCCCTTCGGACAAGAGCGAGATCCCTCAATTCTTCGGGATGACGCAGCGGGCGTGTGAGGTAACTTTGGCTGCCCGTTGTTTTGACACCATTTTCAGCCTGCTTCGGTGTGTCACACAGCGGCATATCAATTCACAAAAGTTAATAGGCGGCGGTATAGAAGCGACTCTTGTCGGTTTGGCTGCTGTTGACTGCGATCCCGCAGGCGCGAGATCGCAGCTACGCTTCATCCTCATCCCAAGGCACTTACGCATCGCTAGACAAATTCCCTACAATTTTTTCAGAAAAAAATCCACCATCCCTGATAAGTTGGCATCAAGACTGCTTAATTATGCTTATCAATCTGTTCAAGTGATCAGACCTGATACACAAAAAACAAAACATACCAAAAAAATAAATAATACCATGTTAAATCAACTATCTACCAAAAAACGCGGGGGCTTCACCCTCGTTGAAATCATGATCGTCGTTGCGATCATCGCCCTGTTGGCAGCCATTGCGGTTCCCAGCTTCCTCCGTGCCCGTGAGCGCTCACAAGCATCCACCGTTCTGAACAACCTGCGTCTCATCGAAGCAGCTAAAGATCAGTGGGCTCTTGAGACTAACCAAGGTGCAACTGACGTCGCTACTGGTGACGACGTTGCCCCCTACCTAAAGGACGGTTCACCTCTCGCAGATGCTGCTCTGGGTGCTGGTGCAACCTTCAACGATCCTCGTTTTGCGGGCATCGTTTATACACCCGGTCCTGTCAACGAATCCACTGGGGCCGCACTTAATGACACATTCGACATCAATGTCGTGGACGCCGACTACTGGATCGACGCTGGCTTCGCCAACGTCACTCCATAACGTAGCCTAACTTCATACACCCCTCTCCCGACGCCATGCGGGAGAGGGGTTTTTTGTATTTTATGTCATTAGGATTTGGCTTCCGACACGGCTTGCAACCTGGCAATCCTTCGTATGCTTGCGATTATCCGTTGCGTAGGTTATTGTGGAATCTTGGCACCAGTCTTGCAGCTTGAAACTTATCCGCCTTCTCGAGTGAGTTGAATGGATGCCGATCAACATTAATAATACATACCATAATAACACTATGTTAGATCAAATAAGTCAGAAAAACCGCAAGGGCTTTACTCTTGTGGAAATTATGATCGTTGTTGCGATCATTGCATTGCTGGCATCGATAGCAATCCCTAGCTATATTCGGAGTCGTGAGCGGGCGCAAGCCTCCACGGTGCTGAACAATCTGAGATTGCTGGAGAGTGCCAAAGATAAGTGGGCATTGGAGACCAATCAGTCTTCCGCCGGAACGGTCCTCGCTTACGATGGAGGACCACCTCCATCGGGCTTGGCGGTTTACCTCAAAGATGACTCCCCATTGCGCCTCGCTGCGGAAGCGGCGGCTGGAGCGAACGGGTTCACGGACCCTCGTTTTCCGAATCTGGAGTATGATTTAGGAACGGTCGGAGCGCCTGTGGGCATCGTAGCTAACACATTCGACCCCGCTGTCGTTCCAGACAGCTACTTCGCTGGCTTTAGAGTCGCCGGGGTGATCCAGTAATCGTAGAAAGTGAGTTACATCAGCCTCCTCCTGCCACGTGGCGGGAGGGGGTTTTTTGTTTTTCTGGGCAGCATATCAGCACGAGAAAGCCTTCTGGTTAATGCCGAAGGCATTGGAGCTACAGCAGCCGGGGGTTGAGGGAACCGACACCCCCGGACAACAGGTCTCTCCCGGTAATGATCCCGAAGGGATCACAGCGGTGTCTGCCACCCCCTTCAGGGTGGAGGCTTTTTGGGATTGGGTCCCGGGTGTCGCTCCGCTCAACCCCCGGCTGCTGTAGCTCGGATGGCTTCGCCATCGTTGGAGTTTTTTTCAACCACCTCTGCGCAACGGTCGCACAGCTCGGCGTGTGCCTCAATTCGGCCTACCGAATCGCGGTGACGCCAGCAACGTGCGCAGCGGCCACGCTCCGTGCGGGCGATTTCTGCCGAATCGGCATCGCCGGGCAGCACCGTCAGATCGCTGAGAATGAAAAATTCTTCGGCATCCTCGAGGTGGGATCCCAGCCATGCGAGCGTTTGTGCGTCTTTCACGGTAAGGACCACTTTGCCTTCGAGTGCATTGCCGATGAGGTTTTCCTTGCGGGCCTTTTCCACCGCCTGGCCAATCACTCCGCGCAGCTCCAGCACCTGATCCATAAGGGCGATGATATCAGGCGCATCCTGCGAGGCATCCGGACGTGGGAAGCGTTCGAGGTGCACGGAAGCTTTGTGCCCAAGGAACTCCCATGCCTCGTCCGCCGTGAAAACAGTGATGGGCGCAAGCAACGGGATCATGGAGTGCAGTATCTCGTGCATCACAGTCTGTGTCGCGCGGCGGCGTTTGCTGTCGGCTGCGTCGCAATACATGCGGTCC
>JBGTCP010000038.1:0-2305 GCA_041748815.1 Chthoniobacterales bacterium | reverse complement strand
CGAGCGAATCGAGTCCCTGGGAATCACCGTCCACGAAGCGGGCTCAGCCTCATCCTCCAAAATCAGCAGCGACGTCGCCGTAATGACAACCCACCGCCCGCGCAACACACGATCCGCGTCCAGATCGCACCACGCATACAGGTGAACATCACCACCAATGGATTCGCAAGCACTGCGCAACTCCTCCGGTAGTTGAGCTGGTTGATCAAAGAATCGACCGATCAAGAGTCGATCCCTCTCCAGGTTGGCTGGTGAAGCATTCATGAGGAACGCGGACTATGCACGGTTCTGCAAATATCAAAAGCTAATTTGTTGAGAAATGCGCACCACAGGGTGCAGGGCAAATCTATTAGACCTGATACCTCGAAGCAGTCCATCAGCCCAGCACCCTTAAGTTAGCGCCATTCATTCCCCGACACTGTTTTCAATACCCGACACATTATTCAAACCTTAGCAAAAAGATGCTTGAAGTGCATGCATGGCTACGGTTTAGTGCATGCATGCATAAGAAAGCAAAAATTCAACATACTGTGCGGGACATTCCTAAAGAGGTGGACACCCGTCTGCGTGAAATGGCAGCCGCTGAGGATATCAGCCTCAATCAGGCTGCGTTGCGTGCGATGCAGCGCGGTCTGGGGGAGGGTACGAAGCCGGTGCGCTACAGGGCTTTGCGTCATCTTATTCAGAGGGACGATAAAGTGGATCGTAAAGGGTGGGAAGTCGTCCTTGAAAGCATGGATCGCGTGAATCCGGAGGATTGGAAGTGAGGCTGCTCATTGACTCCAACCGGTTTATCGATTTTTGCAATCGAGATGAGGCCGTGATGGATACATTTGAGCGGGCGGCTTTGCTCGTGATTCCGTTCATTGTGCTCGCTGAGATTGGCGTTGGCGCGCAATTGACGAAACGGGGTGATGCTCAGATCCGTGTGCTAAATGCTCTTCTAAATGAACAGGGGGTAAGGGATGTGCACTCCACCCGGGTAACATCACATCATTACGCTGCGATCTATGCGAAGTTGCGTCGTAAGGGCACTCTCATCCCGACCAACGATATTTGGATCGCTGCACTGGCATTGGAGCATGGACTAATCCTTTATACGCGGGATGCGCATTTTCAGCACATTCCAAGCGTGCCCCGCTTGGCAGAACAAAGCTGAGGGAAAGAACCGCTCAGGCCCAGAGCCGTGCAAATTGCTGATCTTGCTCAGTGCGGAAAATAGGCGCACGCCGTTTTCCCGTACACACACATGATACACGGCATCCGGAAACTCCACTCGAACTTGCCTAGCCATACGCCTTTCCTAACCTTTTCATCGCTGATGTCAATAATAAATGACTGACCCCAAAAGTCGCATCATTCCATTCCAAGACGTTTCCGCCTTGGTCAAAGGTGCCATAGAAACTTTCGGTATCCCCGTAGGCTCCGACATCCGTCAGGTAATTCTGGTTGCTCAAATAGCTATTGCTCTGGGTCGTCGCAAAATCCCCATCGCGATAATTAGCTCCCCCGGCTGCACCAATCGTGTTGGTGGTCATGCTGTTGCTTTGGTTCGCGTGCAGTGTGTAACCTCCTGTCCCACTGTTTAGTGTCGGGTCGTAATATGCCGCCTTCGCCCATTCGTCCGAGCTCGGAAGCCACCAACTCGCTCCCGCCTCTTTCGTAATAATCCCGCTCGTCGCCATGTTCAGGTTATAGGCTCCCGTCTCCGTACTGGCTTCCAGCGTCGCTCCGTTGTGCAGCCAATTCGTAAACCTGGCCGCATCGAACCAGCTCACATACGTGATCGGTCGGTCCCCGCTCCCCAAAACCGCGTAACTGTAGGGATCACCGCCAGTTCCTGATCCAGTCCGGCTGATCCCGGCAATTCTCAGATTTGTCTGCATATTGGAATTCCACAAATCGGTCTGGTAGGCACCCGCCGGAACTGTCGCCACCGCATTCAAGAAAGTTGTATATTGGCTGATAGTCACCTCATAGGTCCCAATCCGGTAATCATACGCCACTGCCCCGTAGCCGTAATTGCTTCCCCACGAGGAAGCATTCGACGAGTTCGCCGCCGCATTCCCGGCATCGCCGACAAAGACGGTGTCGATGGTGAGGAACGGTGTAGCATGGAGGACCGAATTTATCAGACTCACAAAGGCCAGGGCGGCAAAAAAGGTGAATTCGGTTTTGATGGTTTTCATGGTGTAGAATGCCGGTTTGAGGATCAGAGGAGAATGAATACGACGGTCGGTTTTTGCTTTCTTGAGTGGCATCGGTTTTTGGATTTGGTTTTCTTTTCTTCTGTATCAACGCGCGG
>JBGTCP010000037.1:0-8456 GCA_041748815.1 Chthoniobacterales bacterium | reverse complement strand
TCCGCAACTTTGTCGGTGTGATACCTATTGGTTCCCACCGTCGTGGGCACCAAAGCATCGGGATTTGCCACCAAAAATGAAGCGAGCTTGGCCAACATCGCCGGTTCCCCCGCGTAAGTGCCCTGCATGTTGTCGTCGAGCTTCTTGATCACCCAGGTTCCGCCATCGTTGGCCGCATTGAACCACATGCCCTTCACAAACAGAAAATGGGCAGATTTTCCGGATTCATCCTTGCCTTCGAATCCGACGATTTTCCCGATCTCCCCCTCCGCAGGCAGACGCTTTATGACTTCGGGTGCCAGTTTCAGCGGCGGAGCGGTCTCCAGTTCGCCTTTGATCACCTCAAAATCGGTGATCCGCACACCGTCCGCTCCGTCGGAGCGCAAAACACCAGTAAAAATCTCTTTCGAGCCACGCACCATATCGGCCGGTGAAAATCCGGGATTAATGAATGCTTGGACGGAGGCCGTGCCAACACACATCAGCACAGCCAGGGAGCAAAGGATCGGCTTCATTGTTGGGCGGGATGTAGTTTCTGCACTTCGGCGGCCAGGGTGAAAAGTTCACGTGAGCGTTCCTGCCAGCCCTGCGAGTGATCGTGGAAGGTGGGGTTCTGAAAGCCAAAATAGATCGCTTGCAGATGCGCGGTGTGGGCGATGTAAGAGTCCATCGCCGTCTGCACTCGCTTCGCCAAATCAGGGGCGAGGTGCCCGCCGGACAGCGCCCCAACCAAGAATCGCCATGCCTCCGCCTCCTGCAGGCCTTCGCGCAGGATCTCATACCTTTGGCTGGAATGGACCTGATTGTCGGCAAGCCAGAAGAAATTTTTCACCCCAAAATCAGGCACAGCCCCGGTAGCCCTGTTACCGAGACCCCAGGAATTTCCATAATCCGCCCCCATGCGCCCGATCCCCGTATAGCCGTTGCGGGCGGCGCGGATCGGGAATATGCGGAAGGCAAAAGGCGGGTGAGACCCCTCCAACACATGGAAAGGTGAGTGCCTCCGCGGATTCAGCGTGTTGATCACTCCATCGGGTCGGTTCCTCCAACTTGGCCAAACCTCCGACTGCACAGACACCCACTCCGGCGTGCCCAGATCGCAATGCCCCGCGCGCACCCATCCCACCCCGGGAGCCACCTCGGCCAGTCTTCCTGGCAACTCGGGATTCGGCGGAAAATCCCAAGGCATGCCCCAATCCATTACCTTTTCCTTCCCGGCTGCTTTCATGTGCTCATGAATCTGTCGGGCAACCTGCTCATACAAACCCGGTTTCGAGGCGAGATCGATCGTTCCACCAGCAACCAGAGGGATCGTCGTGATGTTTTTCATGATTTCGGAACCGCGTCCCTTTCCCCCGGCTCCCTGCATCAGCGTGAAGGCCACCACTCGCGGCTCTAGATACCGAAACGCCAGATTAAGATACCGGTCCATGATGGAAAAATCCGCACGCAGTTCGCCCGACGCCGCGTCTTGCGACCAACGGATCATCGAATCTTCCTGATTGCCGAACTCCGTGAATTGCAGCACCGGCACATGCACAACCGCCGCGCCACTGCGCCCCAACTGGCGGAAGCTCTGCTCGATCAAAGCAAAGTGGGCATCCGACCACAAATCCACTCCGGCCGTCTGCGCCAATCCATACGGGGATTGTTCAATCCAAACGTCGGAGGCAAATCCGGCGGGCGCGGGCAGGAGCCAGTCGATCACTTCACACTCCACGGGCACCCGAACCGGTTCGCCACTCCCCGCCTTCACAAGGATCGCCCCCTGATATTTGCCGGGTGCAGCATCGGCCGGGATGGTGAGCTCCACCCACACCGGCTGTGTCGTATTTGCCGTGAGCTGGTCTGGGGCGACAGTGCCAATCTCGTCGAAGAACGCACCGCCTTTGTCCTTGAACCTGCGAAAGCGCCATTGAGGCAGTTGATCAAAAACGGCATGGTTGTTTCCCAGAGAGGAATAACCCCGATGAGCCCCCAGAGATTTGAAACCCTCAACCGTAGCCGGTCGAGGCAGCATTCCGCGGAGCGAGAGCGCATTGGCCTCAAGAACGCCACCCGCACCACGCGGCGCTTCAATTTCAAATGCGAGCGGCTTCACATCCTGGTCACTCCCCAAGACGAGAATCCCTGAAACGATGCTGTTGCGCGGCCCCACCAGTCGCAGCGTTCCGGGTTGCGACGCCATCGGAAGAAAATCCCGCTCGTAGAGTTGATGCTGCGGATCCGTTACCCACACCTGCAACCCTGCTGGACGTTCGCGTGCCGCAGTTCCCGGCCCTGACAGAGCCACGCTTACCAACCCGGTGTGCGCAGGGGCGATGACAAACTCCCGGTCCCGATCCCTGCCCCGCCCCATTTTTCTCTCTGCCAGCAATGCCTGCGGATGTAATTTTGGCGCGATGGTTTGAATGGCCAGCACGTTCCCGCCGGTGCGCATCAACTCAGGAGGAAGCGCAAAGCCCTCCACCTCACGGTTGAATTCATCGCCTCTGTCCTGTGGCTTTTCCTGATTGAAGGCGCGCGAATATCCTTCCACCCGCTCCTCTCCGCCATCGACCACGACATGGCGGGCTAGAATCTCCGTTCCATTCAAGAACACCCGCAGCCCGCCGCGATAAGTCACATCCAAATGATAAGCATCACCCGCCCGCGAGTCGAAATTCGTTCTGTAATAGGCGGCTTGAACATTTGTGGTGGCCGTCTGCAGGCTGTTCGAAAGACGCCCCCGGATCTCTGAAACCGAACCTGTTTGCACGGGCGAAGCTCTGCCGACCCACCCCTTTTCATGAAAATCGGGCTTTGCCCAATCGGGATCGACTGCGGCAGGCGGAATCCACCGCGAAGTCAGCCGCGTATCGCCATCCGGCAATTTCCACTCATTATTGAAATCCGGCACGAACGGGGAGTAGCTACTCAGATACGGCTCCCAAAGAAGGTAAACATGGTCGAGCCAGTTAAAACCCGCCGCATTCACATCGATCCCCTTTGCCGCCGCCATGGTTCTTGCCTCATCCTCGATCCGCTCTTTGCCCCGCTCACTCACCAGTTCATCCACCATTTGCCGCAGCAGCACCGGGTCCACATGGTCGGGACCAAAATCAAGCCACACACGCCAGTGACTCACGTGATCCACCCGGACGTCCTTGATTTCCTGTCCGAGTGTGTCTGGCCCGAAACAAATCAGGAGCAATCCGCTCAGAGCAAGCAGATGACGGAGGGACGGGCGAAATGGAACAGCAGGTTTGATTTGCATGGAATAATTTATTGATGTTTTCTGGGGGCCAGGGTGTCAGGGGTCGGATCGGCAAAGGGAATTTTTTTGGAGGGTTGACGTCCCAACGGATCTGCGATCCTGCGCAGCAGCAGCGCCACGGCTTCGCGTCCGCATTCATCGAACGGGATCCGCATGGCGCTCACGTTTCCGCCTGCGCTGTGATATGGTTCATGAAAAGAAAAACTGGCGAGGGAAACATCCCGGGGGATTTGCAGGCGCCGGGCTGTAGCTGCGGCCACAAAAGCAGCAACGTCCATATGGGAGTAAATGATCCATGCCGTGACGCCAGACCATGTGGCCAGGGTATGTTTCCACACCTCGATCCGCTCCCCCAGTGGCGCGTTCCGGAGCGGGGGCGGCACGTCGATCGGCTCCAACCCGGCAGCGAGCATCTCCCGGCGATATCCCTCCAACCGGTAACGCACACTGTAATGCCCAAACAAAGGATCGGCTCCCGGGTCATTGATGTTCACCCCGCTGTAGGCAATCTGCTCATGTCCCAAGTGGATCAGCTTTCGGGTCAGGCGACGGGTTGCCTCCCGGTCGTCGGGATACACACAATCGAAGCGTCCCGGAGTGTTCAGAAAGATTGCAGGGACATTCATTTGCCCAAATCCTTCGATGAGGGCGGGAGGAACGTTCGCTGCGTAGTGAAAGATCGCCCCGTCAACCGCCATTTCCCGAAAGACGCGGGGCACAGGCAGAGTGCGGCCATCCGGTGCCGAGTGCACCAACGAGTATATCATCCGTTTGCCCGCCGCCTCCAGTGCCTGTTGCACGCCCGTATTCACCGCGTCCTGAATCGGCCCCAGCCCGGCTTTCGCCACCAAGGCCACACTGTCGAAGCTTCCGGTAGAAATCGCCCGGGCTCCTGCGTGTGGAAAATATCCCAACTCCTTGGCCCGCTCACGGATTCGCTTCGCACGCAGCGCAAAGGTCGGACGCTGATATTCCACTTCCGCTGTCAACACGCGCTGCACGGTCACCCGTGAAACACCGATCTCGGCGCTGATTTGATCCAGAACGTTCATGGGAGGGGGAAGGTAAATGCAATCACATTCACTTGCATACAGATACATATCCTGCTCAGCTTCGTCAAATGGAAAATCCCATCCCCGCTGACTGCCACGTTCACACCCCGTTGTGCGGGCACGCCATCGGCAGCCCGGTCGAGTATGTCCACCAAGCGGCGGCGCAAGGGCTCAAAGTAATCGCTTTTACCTGCCACACACCCATGACCAACCCAAAGTTTGGTGGTCCGAGCATCCGAATGGACTTTCAGCAGGTGCCCGAATACTTGGCCATGCTGGATCGGGCGAAATCCACGGGTGACAGCCTTGGAGTTGAGGTTTTGCGCGGCATTGAGGCTGAATGGTTTCCGGAGGAAGCTGAGTTGGCGGAGATGGACTCCATGATCGCTGTAGCTCACTTCGACTACGTGCTGGGCTCGGTCCACCCTCATCTGGAAATCTACAGAGAATGGTTTGCACGCCAGGGGATCGAGGAGGACTCGGACAAAATCCAATGTTACTGGAACCATGCCATCCTGGCTGCGGAGTCCGGCCGCTACGATGCCTTTGCCCATGCGGATATCGTCCGTTCCTACAAAGCCGTAAACCACTATACGACGGAAGGGCATGAGCCGCTCATCGCCCAATTTTTACAAACCATTTCCACAACGGGCATTTGCTTGGAAATCAACACCAGCGGCTTGCACAAGCCCAGTCCCGAAATTCACCCCGAACCATGGATCGTGCGTCAGGCTGGTGAATTGAAATTACCCATCGTAGTCGGATCGGATGCGCATCAACCCGGTCGTGTGGCCTCTGGATTTTCGAACACGGCTTCCCTGCTGAGCGAATGCGGATGGCAAAGCGTTCACGTATTTCGAAATCGAAAAAGATGCGCCCTTTCCTTTCCTCCAGAATCCTCCTCGGGAGATCCTGAATGGAGGGCAGCTACCGCAATCAACAATCAACAAGCGTCGTCCCCTCATTCCAAATAGCGGAAGTAGATCGTGCGGTAGCGCATGAGCAACTCCGCCGGATTGTATGCCTGGTCCAATGGGGTCGGGGAGAATGTTAAGTTTCCTCGAACAGCAGTGTTGATATTGTCTCCAGGGCCATCCATCGGCGACCAACTCACGCCGCCACTACCAAGAAAATTCGAAGCTCCTCCTGGCAGATTTCTAGCCCCAAATTGTGCAGCCGGGGTGGCCAGTGCTGAGTATTCACCAGCTGCATTGGTTCGTGCGTTGCCCGGGCTGCCGTCGATGCCGAGCCATACCGAGCGTTCAACCTTGGCTTCAAAACGTTTGGTGGCGAGAACCTGATCGCCCTCTTCCAGCAACCCGTAGTTGGTGTTGGAAGGGATTTTCTTCACTGCCTGAGCGACGCCATGCACGGTAAAGACGTTGGATTGAGTCGTCAGCGCACTGGCGGCATGGCGCATCAGCCATTCTTGCTGCCATGCATTCGCGCCGTCAGCGAAACCCGGAACCCGCACAGCTTCTCCCACATAGAGAAATCCGTCCGATGCGGTCTCGGCGGCAGCCCAGGCATCGACAATGGAAGAGACATCGGCTTCCGGCCGCAGATCCTTTAAAAGTGCGCGGATGGCCAGCGTGCGTGGTGGTACGTTGAATTGTGCATTCGAGGGAAACACCCGGGTGTTGAGATTTACCTGTCCCGCCTGGCTGTGAAGATGGCCTATGCTGGACCATCGGTCGGGCCGCGTGTTGTCAGTTGCCCACCCGCTGCCGGCTGTCTTGAACCGTTCGAAACTCCCGCGAAACCCTGCTGCGATAAGATCAAGCAGCAGCCAGTCCGGAGGAGCGGAACCTTCTCCGGTATCGGCAAAGTCCAAAGACTTCCAAGGTTCATTGGTTAGGATTCCGACGCTAAGAAGCGAGATAAGTCCAATCGGGGCGATACCGAAACCACCCGACTCTGGAATGTCACGCTGGCCCGTGCGCAAATACCTCAATTTTCGATTTTGAAAGAGATCGGCACCCGCAGGTCCAGTCTGATTGCTGTTCAAAACGCCAAGGCTTGAAGTGGAGGTTTGAATCCAGTTTTCTGCAAGGCGGTAGAGGCGCGGATCTTCGATTTCCCAGGCAACGGTGACTTCCCCTCCATCCACCAGTGGCAGTTCGACATCCTCAAACTCAATGAGTTGTCCCGGTGTGATGGGAGCAACGGAGACCGGATAGGGGTTATCGCCGCCTGTTTCGTCGGGGTAGGCAAGGCCGATCCGGAGGCCGCCGCTCAAGGTCACGGTCCCACCTGCTGGAAAGTTGGCTGCTTGGCTGATGTTTCCTGGGAAGGTACCACCATTTCTAATGCGCGCGAGCCTTGTCTCACTGCCTACTGTCCAATTGGTTGGAAATTCGAGAACAGCAAATTGGTCGGTGGCATTCAGCGGCGTTTGCAGTGGGGCAAAGTATCTGGACCAAGGCCCCTTCCCCCAGTGGCTGCCGGACGCTTCAACAGCTGCATCCGGAGGAACGGGCGGCAGGATGGCAAACGTAATCGGCTCCGCGTTGCCCGGGTCGCTGTCTTTGGCAATGATCGTAAGGGCGGCCATGCACAACTGCAGGTTGGATCGGGCCACAGTCCGAGGGGAGAGGTTCAGACCGAAGGGCGGATTGAACAGCTCTCCCTTGAACTGAAACTCAATTTGGAAAGAGCCCGGCAAATCAGGATTTGGCACGGCCTTGAAGGTAACCGCGATCTCGTTCAGGTAGGGCGGAGGGGTCTGGGGTAACGCATAGTCTCCGGTTCCCAACTGCGTAAGAAAGGCGTTTGGATTGTTCCTGCTGTTCCTGCCGTTCGCGGCAGTGTTTGGATTGAATGGGTTGATGATATCGCGCATGCGTTCGGTGTAGATGCCGCCAAGAGTCATGGACCCAAACCGGAACATGGCGACGAGATCGAGAGCCAATTGCTGGGCGGCGGCCGGGCCACCCAATTTGCTCTCAAGGCTGCCGTTGTAGCGTGGCCAGTCGGCACGGGCGAGGTAGGCTTCGATCAGTTCCCGATTGAGCTTCAGAAATGGGGCGGCGCTGTCACTCACTACATTGGGAATGAGTGGATGGTGGTAATTGCTCCCGGCCAGGACCGGCCATTGAGCGACGGGGCCGATTTCCAAGGTTTGAAGATCACCGACCGGAAAGATGCGCCCCATGCCGAAGACATTGAACTGTGGTGAGCGATTGTAATGGGTGAGCATGAAGCGGTTCGTGTTGAACCATGCATCCTTCGCTGTGGAATTGGTCCCGGGCGCATAAGCAGCAATGGCGTCGGGGCTCTGGTAGAACCCGTTGCGCCAGACCATCTGTCCGAGGTTATCGCCGGCCGCATTATCCGGCACCCAGTTCGGATCAAAGACATTGAGGTTCACCGAACTGGGGTGGCCCAGTGCCATGTCCTGAGCACCAATATTGCGTTGTCCACCAGGTTTGCCGTATCGGTAAGTCGGTGAGACCACCCGGGGATCAGAGAAAAGAGTGTCGAATGGAGGCTTGCCGTAGGCGGTGTTAAAATTGATTTTGCTGCTGTCATCGTCGATCCAAAAAGCATAGCGCCCCACGATTGGGTTATCGGCCGAGGCAGGCTCCGCCGGGTTCTTCAACAATGGAATCCAACGCACCCGCATACTGGGGCTTGGTTGGCCAAGCGATGGTAAGCCGTCACTGCCAAGGCTGGCCGCGATGGGCGGAAGCATCGATCCGGGAAGCGGGCGATTGAGATCGAACGAATCCAAGTCGTCGTTCGAACTGGCGACACCGGAGTGGAGATCCACGGTCCTGCCCTCGCTCACCAGGGTGAGGCGCCCCGGATTGGAAAACCACGCCTGAGCGGGTGCATTGCTGGCATTGACGCTCAGTGGGGCAGGGTCTGGAATATTGGAGCGGAGCAGAGAAATCGCGTGCGCGAGGGCGGAGTCGGCAATCAACTCAGTCTGTTGCGTGTGGGACGCGATGCTGGATACGCGCCTTTCGACACGCATATTTGCCACAAAACCCACGGTTAACACCGTCATGATGACGAGCGCGAAAAGAACGGTTACCAAGGCGATACCATTCGTCGCTGCGTGTCGTGGACGGATGAAGGAGACAAAGGGATTCATGGGGGATGGCTCTTCCAGTCAAGGGTTGGCATTGGCGAGGACAATGGTC
>JBGTCP010000036.1:0-1590 GCA_041748815.1 Chthoniobacterales bacterium | reverse complement strand
GTCAATGACTCACTGCTCGAGGTCATTACATTAAATCTGCCATCCAAGGGATGGTCTCGCGAACTGGCTCTGGCCGACCTTCCAGAAAGCATTCCGGAACACCGCTTCATGTTGCGGTTGAAAAATGGCGGAGCCATTCGCTTCGATGATTCCGCCTACGCAGTCGTGCCGGTTCTTGAACCCATACGGGTTTTACTGGTGAGCGGAGGAAGCCGCTATATGGAAGCGGCGCTGGCTGCGGATCAATCCTTGCACGTGGACTTGTTGCAGCCCGACCAGTTCTCACCCTCCATGGCCGGTGCCTTCGACGTCGTGCTGTTGGATCGCTTGCCAGCCGACATGCTGGCGGATGCCGGCAATTTTCTTTGGATCCAGCCGCTCGAAGAGGAAGCGGGATTAGCAGTCATCACCGCGACTCATACATCGCATCCCATCCTTAGCCAGGTAGTCCTGGATCGGGCACGAATTCCGGCACAACGTGATGTCACTTCGCAACTTCAAGAAACAGGTTGGGAGAGCACAGCACTGGTTTCTTCGCAGGAAACTGCACTCGTATCACTCGCCACACGGGGCGATCAAAGGCTTGTGCGGTTCGGGCTTGATTTGGAAGGCTCGGATCTCCCGGCCCGCGTAGCGTTTCCTCTGCTCATTCGTCAATCATTGCAATGGCTTGCATCACCTGAAACGGCAGGGATTTCCTCCCTCCGGGCGGGAAACATTCATTCGCTGGAGCCTGGTGAGACAGTCAGTCTCGATGGGTCGGTCGTCAGCAAAGAGCGCTATGCCGAATTGCTGCAGCCTGGATTATATTTAACGGACGCTCAATCACTCGCTGTCAGCACGCTGCCTGAAATGAACCCCTCGGTGGCATCCCGTGAAATTGGGCCTGCGAAGATTTATCCGCGCATATCGACCGGTATGGACTGGAGGTGGTTTGCCGGAGCGGCCTTGTTGCTGCTCGCATTCGAATGGTGGGCGTATCATCGGAGGCAGCTGGAATGAGCCATTGGATCGTTTTGGGAATTGGCGCAATCGTGGTCGTTTGGATTTGGTGGATCGACCGGCACTCGCTCATTGGAATTGCGACGTGGAGACGGCGAATCATTTCCGTGTTGCGAATGGGCTCTGTCAGCGCTGTGGCGCTGGCGCTTATTGGGCCCACCTGCGAGCACAGGCCGGATGCGATACATTTACTTCATGTCGTCGATGTGTCGGAAAGCGTCGGGGCCGAAGCCGTGACCGAAGCGGCCGATCAGGTCGCACAACTCAACTCGCAACTGAGAAGCAGCGATAGTGCAGGGATTCTACGATTTGCAATGCAACCGGAGGTGGTCGGAAACCCTGCCGAACTCAAACCATTTGAGTCCTCCCAAAACGGTACGTTCATCGAAGACGCAATCTCTGCCGCTGCAGCATTGCTGCCTGGCCATGGTCACCGAAAAATTATTTTGCACACCGATGGGAATGCGACGCGTGGGGATTCCGCGCTAGCCGCTTCGATGGCACAGGATGAAGGAATCGAGGTTCACGTAGTGCCGATCTCAAGAGCTTTCGCCCCGGAGGTGATTCTTCAAACAGTCGATGCGCCCG
>JBGTCP010000035.1:0-15605 GCA_041748815.1 Chthoniobacterales bacterium | reverse complement strand
TTGTTCAGCTTGTTGTAGTCTTTGTCAATCTGGAGTCCCTTGGTTTTCAGATGGTCTATTTGCCAAGCCCCGTATTTCTGCTGGCCGCAAGTGTGCTGACATGGGTATTTGCTCCCTGGATTGGTTTGCCCTGGCCAACTTTGGAAAAACTTTTAACTGGATTCACTACGCCAATGCCTATCGCGCGGCAGACATTGAGACCCGGGCGATCGCTGCCAGCTCGTTTTACAACCTTACAGAAACCGCACTGACATTTTTCGCAGGCGTCATCTTGATCGCCACCGCCCATATGTTGGCACGAAAACTTACCAAACTCAGTGAAAAGTCGGGTGGCTAGGAGAGGTTGCGGGTGGGCGCAGATGTAAGAATGCGTTCCGTGGCACCCGCTTTGGTCAAGTTGGGGGGGACAGGAAGGTCCACCCTCCTTTGAGCCTCATGTTGCAATCAGCCGGGGGTCAAAGTAGCAATCAGCCGCGCTTTCATGTTGCAATTAGCCGTAGCTACAGGTAGCAATTAGCCGGGAATGATAAACAATGCGTCAGATGAGATATACTTGCCCCGCCATCTCCGAGGGGCGGTTGAAGCGGCTCTGTCTGACACTCCGGTGGTTTGCCTGCTCGGACCCCGGCAGTGTGGAAAATCCACGCTGGCGCGACATTGCGAGCCGGATCGCTACTATGTCAGTCTCGATGACAAGATCTACCTGGATCTCGCGCGGCAGGACCCGGAAGGTTTTGTGGATGGTCTGCCGGAGAAGGCCGCGATCGATGAGGTGCAGCGCGCTCCAGATCTCGCGCTGGCCATCAAACGCAGCGTGGATGCAAACCGCAAGGCCGGTCGTTTCCTGCTGACCGGTTCCGCGAATTTGCTGCAGTTGCCCCGTCTGGCGGATTCCCTTGCCGGCCGGATGGAGAGCTTGCACCTCCACCCGTTAACCGAATCTGAGATTCGGAAATCGGCCGGGCGATTTCTAGAAACATTTTTGGCCGGAGATCTGCACTCGGAAATCACACCCTCCGGAAAACCCAAGCCTTCGGAACTGCCGCGTCTGCTGGTGGCGGGCGGTTACCCGGATTCGGTAAAACGGGATTCATACCGGGCGGATCGCTGGCGGCGCAATTACATCCAATCAGTGGTGGAAAGGGATATTCGCGACCTCGCTAAGGTTAAAGACGTCAGCGACCTAGTCCGTCTTCTGGGTTTTCTCGAGAGCCGAACTGCGCAGCTTCTCAATCACAGTGCCATCTCGCAGGACCTTGGCCATTCGCGCGCCACAGTCGATCGCTATCTAACCTTACTGGAACGGCTCTTCCTCATCCGCCGCCTGCCAGCGTGGCATAGCAACCGCAGCAAACGGCTGGTGAAGACACCAAAGCTTCACTTCGTTGACTCCGGACTCGCTTCCACCCTTGGCGATTTGGAAGACAATCAGTGGAACGAGGAGCGTCCGCGTTTCGGCCACTTGTTGGAATCTTATATCCTCCAGCAACTCGTCGCCATGGCAGACTGGATGCCTCGGCCTCCCCGTTTTTTCCATTACCGTGACCGCGACAAAACCGAAGTCGATATCGTCATTGAATCCCGAAATAGAATCTGGGGTATCGAAATCAAAGCTGCTTCCAGCGCATCTTCGCGAGATATGAACGGCTTGCTTAAGCTCGCCCACATTGCTGGAGAGCGTTTTCAATCGGGAATCGTGTTCTATGACGGAAAAGCGAGCCTGCCTTTGAACAAGGCACCAAACATTTTAGCTGTGCCCATTTCCAAGCTCTGGGAACTCTAAGCGCTAACAGGGTTCTTCGAAAGATTACATGCGGTTACCGACAATGCGGGAAAAGTAATTCATCAACACCCGGAGCGGAAGTCCTGCTGCTTGGCTTTTGGCAATGATGCGACCACCAATTCGTAGGAATGATCGATGAGTTCGCGGATGAGGCTGTCGGGCACTGAGGCACTGAGCACCACCGTGTTCCAATGCTTTTTGTTCATGTGATAACCGGCCGTGATCGCTTCGTATTTGTCGCGCAGCTCCAGGGAGCGGTCCGGATCACATTTCAGATTAAGGGATGCCGGGAAACTATCCGGCGAAGTGAGAGCAAACATTTTTCCCGCCACTTTGTAAACCAGGACACCCGGTCCGAATGGAGTGGTCTCTTCGGCTTTGGGTTTAGAGAGAATATGGGCAATCGCATCCGGCAGATCCATGCGTGAAATTGTATCTGCGGGTTCCGGGGTTCGCACGAACAATGCGACACGACTCAGCCCGCTCAGTGACACGCAAATCACATTCTGATTCTGATCGCTTGCTGATTCCGGCCTTGCTTAGTTGCCAGGCTGCAATCACGGTGTTTCCGAAGATCAAACCTTTGTCAGCCACTTTCCACTGCTCCTGCTATGCCGCACCAGACCAAGACGACGGGGATATGGCTTTTTCCACACGGAGCTTTGATCGCGTTGCTCGCTGCGCTGCTAAGTTTGACATTGAGCGGCGCGACTGCGGGGCCGCCAAGTGGTGAACTCATTTATGTGGGAGCGGACCTCGCTAACGGCCAGACGGCGCTTTATTGCATTGATGATCTCGGGCGCACACCACGGCTCATCGACACCAGGCCCGGGACGACTGCCGGGCTGGTCATTTGTGAAGGGGTGGCTTTCTGGGCTGTGGAGCATGCAGGTGCGGCCATTCTTTATCGCGAGAATGCCGCTGATGGTTCTGTGCGACAGCTTGCGGCGCGATCAGCTCCCGGGGCGAAATCGGCTGCATTGGAAACCTGCGGCAAGACAGTTTATTGGGTCGTGCGGGATAACGGGGGTGCGGTCATCTATTATGCGGACCCGCTGCAAAATTCGGCTACGGCACTCTTTCCAATTGGCAATGCGACGCCAGCCGCCTTGCACGTGGAATCAGGAGTTGCGTATTGGGCAATGACGATTGGGGGCACCCTTCCTACGGCACGGGTCACCCGGCTTAGCCCCTCACTTCCACCGACCACAATTTGGCAGAGAGCAAATTCCACCATGGCAGGATTGGCAATTGCGGGGGGGCGCATTTGGATGGCGTCCACTGAACACCAAACTACAGGCCCTATGGCTCAGCTTCGCGATGGGCCGCTTGCGCAGTTCGACAATCCATCCACGCGTCAAGTTCCAGGCACGGCGAGGCACCTGGTTGCGAATGATCATCTGGCAGCGTGGTCCGTCGAAAACGCAAGCGGTCAGGCCTCGGTGCGAGTCGCGCTTGTGGCAGGCGCACACCTTGTAATTCATCCACCAAATTTCGGAGGTTCCGCAGGCATCATTCTCGGCGAGGACGCGGGCATATGCTGGGAAGACTCGGAAGAGGGAACATTGCGCGTGTTTGATTTTGCAGATCCACTGAACGGAACCACCTTGCAACCGGGGGGCAGGACTCTCTCGGTCCACTCCATGGGCCGGGATTTTTGGATTCATCAAGAGTATGATGAACGACAGTGGTTTCACCTGGTCGAGCTATTCGGGCAGGCTTCGGAGGCTGACATCTGGCGAAGCGTGGGGTCGTTTGCGCCAGGCATCGTTGGTGCGGGTAAATGGGACGGGCTCGTCGTATCGGGCGCGTCTATCCAAGGGGCTCCTAAAGAATATGGGCCATGGGGCGGTCCTTTTCCTGCGGCGGCGACCAGTGGCATCATTGCAACCTCCGATGCGGTATCACCCAGGCTCCCGCACGCCGCAAATACGAGTCCCGATGGACGGACGCTCTTCGTGGTTGACCGCGACGTGGCTACGCAGGTGGGGATGCAATGGGTTGATCCGGCTGAGGCACATTTCCCGCAGGACTTTCAACGATGGAACAATGAAATCTGGTTTTCAGCGGAAGGTTGGGAGGGTCGCAGAGCGATGCGGCTTCCGGCGGGGGAGTGGTGGACACAAGAAGAATATCCAACGGTCGACCCAAGGGCGTTCGGCAGCTTTCGTGGAGGACTTTACTGGAATGCACTGAACGAAAATGGCGAACGGGATCTGCATGCTCGACTTGCTTCAGGGCAGGAAGGCAAGATTGCCGCAATCTCCGAGGATTCTCAAGGTAGTCTTTTATTCGACTATGGTGGGCGGGCGTTCTTTTCTGCGATCCGCGAGGGTGTCTGGCATTTGGGGCTTACCTATGGACAAACACAGGACGCCGACTTTATCGAAATTCCGGGTGCCACGGGTGACCCGCAGGACTTTACCGGTTGGCGAGGCTGGACATATTTCCACGCGGCCCTCGCCGAAGGAGGCCGCGGATTCTTCGTCGTGGGGCCAGAGAATGAAGTCCGCCAGCTGGATGCGGCGGAGAATTTCCACTCAGTCATCGCGATGCCAGGCGGCCTATATTGCGTGAAGGTGATGCCGGGTGTTCCAGATGAGTTGGTGTGGTTGAACGATGTGGATTCCAACTTCCGGGAGATCTTTGATACCCCGGACCTTATTGAGCATTTAACGCTACATCAAGGCAGGCTGCACGGTCTGGGGCAACAAGATGGCGAGAGTGCAATTTTTTCGCTGTGGACCCCAAGCTCGCTCAGCCAAATAAGTACTCCTCAGAATACCAAGCGCTTGTTTTCCTTCCAGGGTGATTTATACGCAGCTGCTGGTGGCTTAGAGCCGCACTTATTTCGAAGCCACGCTAGCCAATGGAACATTGTCGATTCCGTCCTAATCGACAACCTCGACGACTTCACCGAATATGCCGGCAGGTTGTATTTCTCGGCAGACAAAAGTCCGGCTGAACGCGGACTTTTTTCTCTCCAGTCACGGGCGCTCACTCAGCGTCCCTCAGAAGGAAATCCGCGGGCGATGCGCGTGCATGGCGGGCGGTTGATTTTTTCCTCGGGCTCTGATAACGGGCACCAACTTTATGCGCACCAAGCGGCTCTGCCACTCGGCCCGAACTTGGAGTTTATCGGCTCCCCGGTTTACAGCAATGTAGCCGCCAATCCAATCATTGACGGACCCCGGTTGGCGAGACCGATGCCCGACCAATTCCCGGAAAACATGCCGGTCGGTGCCCGTGTGGCGACTTTGGAACTTACAGACGCCGAAGACCTTAGCCCATTGTCATTATCGTGGAATCAAGAGTCCCATTGGTTGGGATTAAACGGTCTCGATCTTGTGCTGGCAGTTCCGGCCACGAGTTGGAATCCGGGCTGGATTCATGGAGAACTCCGGGCGGCAAACCGTCTTGGAATCTTCAACGTGATCCCTGTAGATCTCCAGGTTCGTGACAATTACCAGGCATGGCTGCAGGAACATTTTCCAGATGATTCGGAAGATCCGCTGGTATCGGGCGACACGGTCGATCCCGATGGCGACCGTCTGGTGAACCTGATGGAGCGAGCTTTGGGGCTTGACCCGCGCAATTCATTCAACGCCTCCGGGATTCCGAGCGGGGAAATTGACTCTTCCTCGGGGAGGCTTAATTTTTCGTTCAGCACACCCATCGGTCTGCACTCGGGCTTGCACTACCGGGTGATGGCTGGGGACGACCTCGTGGGATGGACAATGGTCGCCGAACTCCGCGCAAGTCCATTCGGCGAGCTCATCTGGGACGGGCCAAACGTAGAGTCTGTAATGACCGAAGTCGACAACAACGCGGGCCTCGTGCGCTATACAGTCGGGGATCTTCCGATTAGCCCGCAACCCAAAGAGCGTTTCATGCGGCTCGAAGTGCTGAATTGGCGCTAGGCGTAAGTGCCGGACAGGAATGTCCGCCCTCCATTGCTGGAGACACGGATCTCCATGGCCGGATGCGATCCATACGGGAACAAAAGCGGTCGCGTGCGACCACGAGGATATCATGCAAGACAACCAGCACAACCGGGCTCCAGTGTCGCGGGCGCGCCGCACAGAAAGGGCTACTCCGCGAAAGCCCATCCGTCGACAGACCCGAGGCCCGGGAGGAATGCTCGGGAATCGGAGGCTATCACGATCGATGAAACAGCTTCAAAGCCGTGCCAAGGGGCGTCTGCGCCGCTACCGGCAGGGAACGATGCTGGCAGTCGCGATCACAGCGCTGTTGTTGATGATTGGGGGACAGGGAGGAAATGTGGCAGCCCAGGAGGACACCGAGCCAGGGATTTTGGAAACGGTAAAAGTGCCTGAGAGTCAGGGCATGGCGCTTGAGGAATCGGTCGAGACCATCCGCCAGCTGATGGCAACGGGGTACGCTTTTTGCCCAGGCTTCTGATCATGGTCGTCTTGATTGCGCTCGCGGCGGTGGCCGGAAAAATCATCTCATGGATTCTGCGATCCAATATCGTGAATTACACACGCGATTTCCCGTTTGTCTGGGACGAGGTGATCATCTCGATCAGTAGCGAGAGCGACATGATCTACACGATGCGGGTGCTGCGCGACAAGGCGGCCGCCGTCATTGGCGACAGGATGGCTGTGCCGATCGCGCAATATCAGGATTTGTTGCAACATGCGCGTCTGGCGTTCGATGTCGCGGAAGAACCGCTGGTATTCGTGACTCTCGCAGAGGCATGGACCGATTGCACCGTGCGATATCTGGTGGAAGCCCGGGCGCGACGCCGATGGGCCAGCGAACTGAATGTGGAGTTGAGCAATGAACTTGCTAAGCCGGAGCATCAAGGAAAAATCTTCCCGGCCTATCCGCGCACGGAAATCAAACTCCGGAGGGAGTGGGATCAGGTCGATCACGGGTGATCTCTAAGAATTTCCAGCTCTTCTGGGGGTAAATTACATCACTTCGCGCCGCCGCAGCACTTTTTGTATTTCCTTCCGCTATCACATGGACACGGATCGTTACGTCCAATTTTCGAGTGGAAGTATATAATCCGGGATTTCCTCGTTATCCTCGTCGTCCAAGTGCTTCGTGGCCCACTCAATCGACGCAATCAAATGTGGGATTGCCTCCTCTCGCCGCGCTAGAGCCGTGAGCACAGCTTCTTTCTCAAAGACGGGTTTGTAAATCCTCATCGGATCTAAGAAATCTGGAACCTCGGGAGGCAAAGCAGGCGATAGTTGTGACACACAGAAATTCTATCGATCCGGCGTTTGAAAATCAACCTTGCTCCTGAACGCTTGCATGAGGCGCGACAGGAGGGTATCGCCAAGAGATGAAAGTGCCGCCTCATCTACTGGCTGAAATCGTCTCCGCGCTGGGATCGATTTTTGTCGATGCACGGTATGCGGACCGGGTGGTTGCGGTTGCGCTTAAAGAGCATCCGAAGTGGGGCAGCCGCGACCGGCGCTTGTTTGCGGAGTCGGTCTATGAATGTGTGCGATGGTGGAGATGGTATTGGTATCTGGCTGGACTTCCGGATGCGGATCATGCCCGGCCGGACGGTATCTCGAGGGAACAATTGACTCAAGTTTGGGCGGCCTATTGGGTGAGCAGCGGGCAGGAACTGCCGCCTAACGTATGGATAGACACCGCTGCTGTTTCACAACGTGCGCAAAGGGAGATGCCATGCGCAATCCGGGCGTCGATTCCAGACTGGTTGGAACATCGTGGGCAATCGGAATTGGGTGCCGCATGGCCGGGGCTGCGAGATGCGTTGAATCATCCGGCGCCTGTGTTTTTGCGCGTGAACACACTGAAGAATGATATACCTGAAGCGCAACAGCGGCTGCTGGAGGAGGGTTTTCAAACAGAGCAGGTGCCTCACGTGCCGTACGCCTTGCAACTCGCGAGCCGGGGCAAGGTCTCGGCCAGCCGCGCATTTAAAGATGGCCGCGTAGAAGTGCAGGATGCCGCATCGCAACTCATCGCTCCATTTCTTCACGTCGAGCCCGGTCAGTGTGTGGTGGATGCCTGCGCCGGAGGAGGCGGTAAGGCATTGCACCTGGCTGCGCTCATGCAGAACCGGGGCCGCATCATTGCCATGGATGTGCATGCGTGGAAACTGGACGAGCTCGAAAAGCGCGCGGCCCGCGCCGGTGTGAGCATCATTGAAAGCAAAGTCATTGACAGCGATGCGGATATCAACGGATTTGCGGCATGTGCGGACCGCGTTTTGCTGGATGTGCCGTGCTCAGGGCTCGGCGTCCTGCGGCGGAATCCGGATGCCAAATGGAAAATGACAGATGCGGAAGTGGAGCGGTTGCTGAACCTACAGGCCGAGATTTTGAATTCCTACAGCCGGATGGTCCGCCCGGGCGGCAAGCTCGTTTACGCCACCTGCAGTATTCTGCCGAGCGAAAATGAACAGCAGGTGGCTGCTTTCATTGCGGAACACAGCGGTGAATGGCTGCTGGAAGACGACATGCACCGCACGCCGGAAACGGGTATTTTTGACGGATTTTATGCAGCTCGACTGCAGAGAAAACGGACGCCTTCTATTTCAAAAAGCTCTTAAGCATCCAGAGGGTTTTCTGATGAAGGGTGATGCGTGCTACCATGAGATCTTCGCTCTCCGGGTCGTTGGCCTCGCCTGCCAGATCGCGGGCGGCCTCGGCATCCGTGACGAGCTTTGCGTGCGCGTCGAGCAACGCGCTGACGTATTCTTCCTGCTTAAGCGGTGCTTTAAATTCTTTGATTTGCGCGGCGTTGGCCAGTGCCCCGAGACCGCCAGTGGCGTAAGCGCCGAGGGAACGAATGCGCTCAGCAATTTCGTCCACGGCCGTGAAAAGTTCTTCATATTGGGTTTGAAACGCGGAGTGCAGTGCAAAAAACCCCGGGCCTTCCACATTCCAGTGAGCAAGGTGGGTGAGGGCCATCAGCGCATAAGAATCTGCAAGCACCTGGTTGAGGCTGGCGGTGAGTTTCGCGGAAGACGCGGGTGAGGCTTTCAATTTTTTCATATCTACATGACATACGGTATCCAACCATTGCCGGATTCTCAGTAATAGGCGCAAAAGGGATTCTACGCTTGATTTGATGTCTTGACATCATTAATTGATGATGCATGATGCTCTCATGCGGACAACACTGACGATCGATGAGGAAATTGCAGAGCGGATCCGCAGGGAAGTGGAATTGGGCAAGCGCCCGCTGAAGGCGGTGATCAATGAGGCATTGCGGCGTGGGCTGGGTCTGGAACCCCTGAAGCGGGCGAAGCCCTACCGTGTCAGAGCCCATTCATCGCCGTTTGCACCGGGAGTGGATGCCGGGCGATTGAACCAACTGGTGGATGAATTGGAAGCTTTGGAGTTTCTGGCGAAGCAACAACGGCAGCCATGATCATTCCGGATATCAATCTGCTGGTTTATGCCCACAATGACCAGGCTCCGCTACACGCGGAGGCCAAGATGTGGTGGGAAAGTTTGCTGAACGGGCGCGTGCCGGTTGGGCTGCCTTGGATCGCCGTGGGAGGTTTCATCCGGTTGATGACCCACCCCCGCGTGCTGAAACATCCGATGGAGGTAGAGCGGGCGGTCGAGTGCGTGCGGGAGTGGCTGGAACGGGAACCGGTGCGAATACTGCACCCCGGAGATAGGTTCGGCGACTTGTTTCTCGATTTCCTGACGACTATCGGCACAGCGGGAAACCTGACGACAGACGCGCAATTCGCAGCCCTTGCTGTGGAGCACCAAGCGGAACTGCACAGCAACGATGCGGATTTCCTTCGATTCCCTGGACTGCGCTGGAAGAACCCGCTGGGGTGAGCGGGAAAGCAGCGACGGGGCAGGCCCAATTTCTTAGAGGATTCCCCGAAGGGGATAAAGCGTCAAGCCCAGAGTTGCTAGCTACCCTGGGTCATGATCAGAGAGAGAGAAAACCCTGAAAGGGTTGTATCGAGGCGGACTGATTCAAGCCCTTCAGGCTTGGTATATATATTGCAATATACCCAGGGTAGTCCGGCTGACGCCGAACAACCTTGGGCTGATGGATTGTTTCCCTTACAGGGAATCAGATCGAAGAAATTTGTCCTGCACCCAGCAGCGACTCGTCAGGTAAATCGATTATTTGACGGCAGTCGACGCCGTCGGAGTCTTCAGGCCAAGAGCGGTGGTGGCCAGGGCGTCGCTGATTCCGGTCTGCTGCGCAAAGGTGCGGGCAGATTCCAAGAGACTGCGCGATTCGCCGTCGGGATTGGTAAGCATCAGGCGGGCAATCAGCGCTGCTACCGACAAATTTTTAAGATCCGCACTGGTGATGCTGGAGCTTTTCACAAGGTCGCGCAACTTCTGCTGAAAATGCTCCGGATCGCCATTGAAGAACGTGTTTTTCACGTCGGTCAGTGTGCGGCTATTGTTCACGAGGCGGTCAACCGCCTTACCGGCACCCACACTGCGCACCACTTTTTCGAAGAAGTCGTTTTCGCCACCCACAATGTCGATGTGAGCGCTCTTGAGTGCTTCACCAACGAGTTCGGAGTGGGAGGCGGCAATGTCTTTCTGAACATTGAGGGCAGCCAGTTCGACGTCGCGGTCTTTTGCGAGGCGGAGACGGAATTCTTCGTGCTGCTGGCCGGCCTCGTGCAGGAGCTTCATGGCATGGGCTTTTTGTTCGATCGCTTTGGCTTCAGCGAGTCCAAGTGCTTCGACGCCGGCAGCTTTTGCTAGTTCCTTATCGCGAATGCCTTCCGCATCGGCCTGCGCTTGTTTCTCAGTGATATCCGCCGCGACCTGGCCCTTCGCATTGGCAACCTCGGCCTCAGCCATGCCCTGCAGTTTGGTGGCAGCCGCTTTGGCGGTGATGACTTTTGCCTCGGCAAGTCCGGGAGCGGCTTCCATTGCGGCTTGGCCTTCGGCCTCTTGCTCTTTGGCGTGGCGTTTTTTGTCGGCAGCCCGGGATTCCGCATCGGCCAGCGTCTGAATGCGCTCGGCATCGCGCAATGCGGCCTCGCGACCAGCCTCTGCGGCCGTGACCGTTTTGATCTTGTCTGCCTCAGCAAGGTTTTTCTCCGATTCCTTCTGCGCCTCGGATGCGACGACTTTTTCAACCTGATCCTTCTTGGCATTCATGTCAGCCTCGATGAGGGCGACTTCGCGCACGCGATCGGCAGTCATGCGGGCTTCGGTGTTGCGTTTTTCCTCCTCCTGCTCAACGACAGTTCGCTGCTCTGCCACGACAATCGCGCGTTTGCGCTCCACTTCGACGGCCGCATCGGCGACTTTCACTTCTTTGTCCATCTCCGCGAGTGAAACTGTGCGTTCGCGGCGGACACGGGCCTCTTCGCCTTCCTGGAGGGCTTCCTGCTCGAGGCGTTGTTTTTCTTTGGTGACGGTGAATTCGCGCTCCTGGACGGCGCGGTTCATATCTTCGGTGCGCAAGCGGATGGACTCGTCGGTCTCGAGACGTTTATTTTCCACTTCGAGGCGGCGCAGTTGGATGATTTTTTCAGCCTCGGCCTCCTCATTGGTTTTGATCTCAAGAATGGCACGGTTTTGCTTGGCTGTGTCCTCCTCGTTGCGGCGGATCTGCTCGCGCTTGGCAATGTCGGCATCGGCATTCTCTTTTTCAACATTGACCTGGGCGCGCTGCGAAAATTCATTGGCAAAAACACGCTCCCGTTGCGTGATCTGCGTGATTTTTTTGATACCCTCGGAATCCAGCACATTGCTCGGATCGTGCTGATCCAACGGCGTCTGCTCCAGGTAATCGATGGCAACGTCTTGAAGCAAAAACCCATCGAGATCCTTACCAATAGTGCCTTGGATCTGATCGCGGAACTTCAGGCGCTCGACGAAAAGTTCCTGGAACTCCATTTGCTTGCCGGCAGTCTTGAGAGCTTCGGAAAACTTGGCCTCGAAGAGTTCGCGGAGTTTGTTGATGTCGGAAACACGTTCAGGCGTGAGCATCTGAGCAACTTTGCGAACGCTTTCCACTGTCGCATCGACGCGGATGTAAAACGCGACAGTGATATCGGCGCGAATGTTATCCGCGCAAATCAACCCGTCCTGCCCTTTGCGCGTGATCTCCAGCTTTTTGACGGAAATATCGACGATATGATATGTCTGCAACAGCGGGAAACGCAGCATCCAATCGAAGGAAACCTTGAGGCCGCCAAAGCCCGTTTTCACACCTGCCTGGCCCGGGTGGATTTTACGGATGCAAAGAAGCGCGACTAACGCAAACACGAAAAGCGCCACGAAAATGATGGCTATGACAGCGAGAAAGAGAGGGTCAAACATGGGATTGGTCCGGTAGATGGTGATTGGATACGCCGCGAGCGGATCGTCTTCACCCTGCGCCCGACAGGATCAGGATCAAGGAGTGTTGGGCGATCTGTCGAAGTGAAGAGGTTTGTAATAATTCGCACTTCGCTTGGCAACCCTATTTGCAAAACTTGGCAGACTGTTTTTCCGGCATACGCTTTAATCGTTGACCCGGCAAAAATTCTTTACAGACTCCCGCTTCAAAGATTTTTCCGTATGCATGCTTCGACGCCGAGACTTATAATGACCCACCTATGATTGATTTTATTGAAATCGCCGGGGCGGTGACTGCTCCAGCGGGCTTTTTGGCAACTGGATTGGCGTGCGGCATCAAGAAATCGGGCAAGCCGGATTTTGCACTGATCTTCAGTGAGCGACCGACCTCGGCAGCGGGAGTCTTTACCACAAACATGGTGAAAGCTGCCCCGGTGTTAATTTGCCAGGGAAGGCTCCGGTCAGGCAATCCGCGTGCCATCATCGCCAATAGCGGCAACGCAAACGCCTGCACGGGGGAAGTTGGGCATGCGAACGCAGAGAAAATCGCGCAACTCGCGGCTGACGCCTTGCAAATCCGCCCTGAGGAGGTCTTCGTGGCCTCAACGGGGCGCATCGGGGTGCAATTGCCCATGCAGATCATGGAGCCGGCCATCGCGCAGCTGGTAGAGGGATTATCCGCCGACGGAGGCCCCGCTGCAGCTGCCGCTATCATGACGAGCGATACGCGCCCGAAGGAGTTTGCCATCGAAGTAAAGTCGCCTCACGGCACCTATCACGTCGGAGGTATTGCCAAAGGTGCCGGCATGATAAATCCCAATATGGCGACGATGCTGTGCTTCGTGACCACCGACGCAAAAATTTTGCAAGACACTCTGCAAGAGGCGCTTACGAACTCTTCAACCCTCACATTCAACCGCATCACAGTGGATGGCGACATGAGCACGAACGATACCGTGCTGGCTCTTGCCAATGGAGCTGCGGGATTGCCGGAAATCCTACCAGGCACCCCGGAGTTTGATCAATTTCAATACGCCCTGACACACGTGACCCAACAACTCGCCCGGAAGATTGTGGAAGACGGCGAATGCATCACCCGCGTGATCGCTGTGCAAGTCGTCGAAGCAAAAGACACGCACGAGGCCACCTTAGCGGCGAAGGCGATCGCCAACTCCATCCTCGTCAAATCCGCCTGGAGCGGAGGAGATCCCAACTGGGGCCGCATCCTCTGCGCAGCCGGCTACTCAGGAGCGCAGTTTGACCAGTATCGCGCTAATATCTGGTACGGTGACCTTCAAGCCGTCAAAAACGGCATGCCTGCGGGCGTCACCAAAGCTGAACTCACAGAAGCCGTCGCGCCAAAGGAGCTGCACATCAAGATCAGCCTCGGGGCGGGCACTGCGGATGCAACCGTGTGGACCACGGACCTGACACCAGCCTACGTCGTTTACAATCAATCTGAATAGCCCCGCATGTTCATGAACCATTCTGCGACTTACGAATCCCGCACCGAGGCTCTCATTGAAGCATTGCCATATATCCAAAGCTTTCGCGGCCAGACATTTGTGATCAAATATGGCGGCAGCGCCATGGAGGATGACGCAATTGTCGAATCGTTATTGAAGGACATCGTTTTCCTGGAAGCAGTCGGCATTAACCCTGTCCTTGTGCACGGGGGCGGAAAAGCCATCACGAAGCGGTTGGAAGCACTGCAAATCCCCTCGCATTTTGTCCGGGGGTTACGTGTTACGGATGCTGATACCATAGGCGTGGTGGAGGAAATTTTAGATCGTTCTGTGAACCCGCGCATTGTAAAAACGCTCACGGCGTTTGGCGGGAACGCTCATGGCATGTCCGGAGCCACAGTCTTTTACGCACACCGGCTCGAACCAGTCACGACTCCGGAGGGCCAGGTGCTGGATTGGGGCTTCGTCGGTGAGGTGGAAAGCGTGGACGTTTCACCCATCGAGGCAGATATTGCTACAGAAACTGTTTCAGTCGTCTCGCCATTGGCGCGGGATTCTACGGGTCAAATTCTGAATGTGAATGCGGATACCGCAGCGTCCGCCATCGCGTGCGCGTTAAAGGCCTCCAAGATCATTTATCTCAGTGATGTTCCAGGTATTTTGAAAGATGCTGCCGACCCCGACACGCTGATCTCAACGGTGGATCGTGAGCTCTGCGAATCGTTGAAGTCTGACGGGACGCTGAGCGGCGGCATGCTGCCCAAGGTGGAAAGCGCGTTTAAGGCCATTGATGCCGGGGTGGAGAAGGTGCACTTCATTGATGGACGCATCCCTCATGGCCTTTTGTTGGAAGTATTTACGGATGCCGGTGTTGGGACACAGATTCTTGCATGATCACAGCACTCCCAATCCCCGCACCGCTATTCGACGAAGCCGCGGCTCTCGCCTGGGAAGTTCAGGCGCGGGCCTATGCGCCGTATTCTAAATTTCACGTCGGCGCAGTCCTGATCGGGACGAACGATGAGTTTTTTGCCGGATGCAACGTGGAGAATCTTAGCTTCGGGCTGACCATTTGCGCGGAGCGGGTGGCGTTAGGGGCAGCCGTTGCGCAGGGGGTGCGCACTTTCAAAGCGGTGGTCGTCGTATCGGACTCACAGACTCCGGTGTCTCCGTGTGGCGCGTGTCGGCAGGTATTGGCGGAATTTAATCCGGACCTCCCTGTAATCTCCGTCAACAGAGACGGTGAGCGGTTTGTTTCGTCCCTGACGGAGTTGCTTCCGCGGGCGAGCACCGGAATTCTCGGATAAATGTTCCACGTGGAACAATCCAGAGCATTTTGACGCATTGACATGGAGTCAATGCGACAGCATCTTCCGGCATAACCATGGATTTCACCTACCCGGAGACCTTTGATGTGATTGTGGTCGGTGCCGGCCATGCCGGGATCGAGGCCGCAATGGCCGCATCGCGCCTTGGTGCTAAAACACTTCTGCTGACACAAAATCTCGACACCATCGGCCAGATGTCGTGCAATCCCGCCATCGGGGGCTTGGCCAAAGGCCATATTGTGCGGGAAATTGACGCTCTCGGCGGAGTGATGGGCCAGAATGCCGACGTAACGGGCATTCAATTCCGCCTGCTGAATGCAAGCAAGGGGCCCAGCGTTAGGGCACCCAGGGTCCAATGCGACAAGAAAGCCTATCAATTTCGCGCAAAAGCCATTATCGAGCGTGCTTCCAACCTTACGATCCAGCAGGGGAATATAGCCTCGATTCTCGAGAACAACGATGCTGTGACCGGCGTCCGCACGTCGCTAGGGGTGGTTTACCAAGGACAGCGGGTCATTATCACGACGGGCACCTTCATGCGCGGTCTGCTGCATGTCGGTCTACAAAATCAGAGTGGTGGCAGGATGGGGGATTCCATTTCCACGCTGAGCGACGATTTGCGGCGGCTGGGCTTCGAGGTTGCGCGGTTTAAGACCGGTACCCCTTGTCGCCTGCTCGGACGGAGTATCGACTTCTCCAAGTGCGAGCCTCAGCATGGGGACTCGACTCC
>JBGTCP010000034.1:0-1898 GCA_041748815.1 Chthoniobacterales bacterium | reverse complement strand
CCCAAGCGGCGAGTTATGCGATAGGTTGCTATTACGTTCTAATCGCAGCTCCAGCATTCGTATTAATGGAATCGATCCCCACATCATTAAAACAAGCAGTATTTGATGCCATCTCTGAGCAGATTGCTGTCGTGGGCAATGGTGGGGAAATTCTCGAGACGAACGCCGCGTGGAAGCGACTCGAAGGCACCGTGCTGTGTGCGATGGATTCCTCGGGTGACAAAAATAACTACCTGGAAATGTGCCAACAAAGCCGCCTCTTCCACGATGATGAAGAGATGGAAAGCGTGTGCGAGGGCGTCAGCGCGGTGCTCGACGGCAAACAACCGGAATTTGAGATCGAATACCGGCGGCGCAATGAAACGGATGCCGATCGCTGGTTCGTCTTAAAAGCCACCCCGCTCGCAAATGGACATGCTGTGCTGGTGCATCAGGACGTCACCGACCGTAAAATGCTCGAGCGCGAATTCATTTGCATCAGCGAATTCGAGCGGCGCCAGGTCGGCATGCAGCTCCACAACGGCCTTTGCCAGATGCTCGGTGGGATGATGCTCACGACCGCCGTGCTATCCTCATCGCTGAAGCGCGAGAACTCTCCCCATGCCAAGGAAATGGGAGCCGTCGTGGAGATGGCACGCGACGCCACGATCGAAGCCCGCGACCTCTCCCACAGCCTCCACCCTGTGGAGCTCGACAGCACCAGTCTCACCACTGCTCTCAAGGATCTCATTTCACGCCCCACTGGCTCCATGAAATGCAGTTTTACCTGCACGGGAAACATCCCGCCTCTCGAAGAAAATACCGTCGTGGCTCTCTACCGCATCGCGCAGGAAGCACTCGCTAACGCACTCCGATGCACCGGCACCAAATTGGTTAAAATGGACCTGCAACGACGCAACGGCCACATCATCCTCAGCATCGAAAGCGACGGCACCAAACCGGCAGAGGCCTCACAAGACCATCACCTCATGGGGCTGCAAATCATGCGCTACCGGGCAAGTGCCATTGGTGCACGGCTCGTGATCCAAAACCGCAACGGTCAAGGCCGTCGCATCCGCTGCATCTCGTCCATCTAATTCTTCAAAAATCCAGCGCTCCACCTTTCGGTTGACTCTCCCCCCCGCAAAAGGAAATTAACCCGTCCCTGAATCCGCACTAAGTGGAAACCCTGACAGCATGACCAATCGAACCCACCGATTTACGTACAAGTAGTCACTCCTAGTTTATGCGTATATTTATTCTCGAAAACCACCTCGACACGCTGGCGTGTCTCCGATTTTACATCGAATCCCTGGGTTATCAGGTCCTCACGGCCACCACACTGGTCGAAGCATTGGAAAAAATGAAACAATCCCGCTGCGATGTGGTCTTCTCAGACATCGGCCTGCCGGATGGCACAGGATGGGAATTGCTCGAGGGCGGCCATGTCAAACCCGACGTCTTTGCCATCGCAATGAGTGGGTTCGGACTGCGCGAGATCCGGGAACGCAGCATCAAAGCCGGCTTCCGCCATCACCTCCTCAAACCCATCACCCCCGAAAAAGTCGATCAGATCCTCACGGAAGCCGAACGGACGATCAATGGGAAAGGCAAAAAGAAGTAGGTTTCGAAAGCGGGCTTGGCACACGGCTGAAACGTAGCTGTCCCGCACCTGCGGGATCGCAGTAGAACCCCCAGGCCGTGCGACAGGAATGTCGCAGCTACATAAAGTCAACTCGCCCTCGGCTGAAACGTAGCTGCGACATTCTTGTCGCAGTCTCGAGATTGGTTGTTTCTAGATAAGTGATCTAGTTTTTCTGAATTTTCCCTTGTGTAATCCGCGCACTTATATCTAGTATATATGCTAGATTTTCAGATTGATTTGTTCTGATTTCACAACACAGCAACCAACCAGAAAG
>JBGTCP010000033.1:0-1600 GCA_041748815.1 Chthoniobacterales bacterium | reverse complement strand
AACGCTTTGAGTGATGTGGGAATGCCTTTTTTGGTAATAAAGCGGCACGCCTGCACAAACTGCCATGAGCCATCCGCAGGAAAAGTGCGCTGCACATAAGGAAACGCATCCAGCGGAATGCCCGTCCGGTTGATGCGGATTTTTTCGGGAGCGCATCCTAACGCAACCACGCGCTCCGCGAGCGAGTCGGATCGCACGAGAACGAGACGTGCTCTCTCGAGCATACTCCGCATACGGGGACCATACTCCGGTTGATGCGGGCGGTCCTGCACGTCGACTCCGTGGAAGGAAACGACCACCGGCTTATTCCATGCCTCAATCAACGGCAGCAGATGCACTCCGGTGTGGCCAAAGTAGATGTGCATAAGATCCGGAGCACGCTGCCGCAGGATCTTGATGAGCGGTTGGAAGTCACCACGATACTCGATCTCTTGTCGTTTCAGAATGTGCTTCAGCCAATACCGGCGGATAAAGTTTTTTTGCGGAATACGCAACACTTCCACCTCATCGAAAGGGTAGAGATCTTCGCATTGCCGGTCCACGGTGAGCACAAATGTGCGGAACTTTTTAAGGGAAGTGATCTGCCGGTAGATATGCAGCATCTCCGGCTTAAGGAATGTGGAACAATACGTGGCAACAACTGGCATCGGAATATTAACGGGTTTTAAATATCAACGTGGCGGGAGGTTGTTTCCGCCGCGCGTGAGGTAGCGGTGTGTTTCATGGCTCTGTTGGCAGAAAGAGTGAAAATTCGGTGCCCTGTCCTGGCTTTGATTTCACAAGCACAGCTCCCTTTGCAGCTTTGACCACCCGTGCCACTGTGGGCAGTCCCAGCCCTGTGCCGCCCGAGGCCTGTTTGGTCGTGAAGTATGGATCAAAAATGCAGGTGAAATTTTCCACCGGGATGCCCGGTCCCGTGTCTTGAACACTGATGGCTGCGAGCGGCGCGCGGTTCTGGAATGACTCACGATTGACGAGCATGACACCCGGGCCATCGGGGTATTGGTCCGTTGCGAGGGGCTCGTCGATCAAGTATCCGGTGATGGTCACCTTGTGAGGTTTGCTGGTGCATTGGAGGGCATTGATCGCAAGGTTCAAAATGACTTGCATCAGCTCCGTGGCATCGATGGCAGGACAGACGATTGTGTCATTCGGGTTGACTACGATGGTTTGGTTCAGCGCAGCGGGGTGCTTCTCGAGAAGCATGTGTACGTCATCGAGCATCTGGTTAATCGGCAGGCGGGTGGTTCGTTGCGCCTCCTTGCGGAAATAACTCAGGTAGCGCTTGGAAATCTCAATGCAGTGGTTTGCCTGCGAGTTGACTCGTTCCAGCTGGCCTTTGAGTTTGGCAAGCCCCTCGGAATCCAGAGAGCCGGTCTCTTTGAGCTGCCGCTCCATGATCTGGATGAACGCCGAGATAATGGAAAGTGGTCCATTAATGTCATGCAGGATGGTTGCGTAAATCTGATCTTTTTCACGATTGAGCTCCAAGGTGGCACTTTGTTTCTCAATTTCCTGCTTAAGAGACTCGAGCTGACTGAGGTTGTGGCGGGTGCTGGATGCAGCTGCACGACGTTGCCAGGCGCTTCGGAAATTACTC
>JBGTCP010000032.1:0-3591 GCA_041748815.1 Chthoniobacterales bacterium | reverse complement strand
TACAGCGCTCCACCGTGAGCATCGAGCACGCTGACTGCGCCTTCCACGACAAGGCGGTGCAGATCGCGCGGGCGCAGTTCTCCCGCGAAGGCCTCACCCAGTCCGTGCAGAAAGTTAAACATGCGCTGCTCTTCCGATTGGACTTTAAAGATGCGGACCTTCAGGTCCTTAAGCTCAGCCGTCCGTTTGCGATGGACGACCCAGAAGATTGCCAGTGTTGCAACGAGCAGGCCGAAGAGAAATGCGGAGAGCATGGCGGGAGTGGCGACGGGTTATTCGCCCGGCGAGCTGTCACCCGCTCCCTCGGATTCATGAATCTCCTTTTCGAGAAACTCCATGACGTCTTGAAAGATACCGAAGTTCCCCGGACGGGCTTCAATCAGTGCCTGGTGCGCATCGAGCATAGTGCGGGCACTTTCGGATTTATCTGGCACCACGCCCGCGTCATGCGGCGGATCCAGGTGAGGGAGCTCACCGGGCTTTTCATTACGAATGACGATGAGTTGATCGAGACCCAGGTTTTCCAGCGAAGCACGATTACGGTCACCAGCTGCGATGACCTGCACTTCGCCGCCTGTTTTGTGGACTTGCAGTGCGATACCGGTAAGTGTCCCCATGAACGTGGAATCCATGCCGCTGCATTCCTCGAGGTCAATGATGAATGAATTTTTGCTCTGGGCGATCATGTGCGCTGCGAAGCGCTTGATGCCGGAGCTCACATGGAATGACCCGCGTCCGCGCACACGGATCCACACATGCGTGCGAGTCTCACCCACCAGTATCGGACTGTCGAAGTGGGGTGGTGTCTTGGAGGAAGTGAAATCCATGTTATGCATGCCGCGAATGTTTTCCTGAAGAACAATGGGTTCCCGGGGCAGAGTTACCGCACAGGCAGCACCGGAAATATAGCATCAATTCCACATAAACGAAGGATGCATGGCGACGATTTTCCCGTCCTCGATGAGCACTGCTCTCCAGGAGGTGATTTTCCCGTCCGCAGTATACTCGTCACCGATTACCTCAAAGTCTGTCTGTTGTCGTCCACGCACCCCGGCATAACTCACTTCTTTGGCAAGGACATATGGGCCCAGATTTGCCTGCCGGTACTCGAGACGCACCGTGATGTCGGCTGCGCGTTTTGCTGTCCACCAGATATTAAAATAATGACCGCGGCGCTGAAGGCGCTCATTCGCGGTCACCGCACCGTGATCGCGGTATCGGCTCTCAAAAGAAATCATCCTGTCCACCTGACCTGTGACGTTGATGACTTTCGGATCATTCAGAAAAAGTTTCACCTTTCCGAATTGAAAGTCATCTCCGATGGCTAGTGGTAGAACGTCTGCCCGGTCCAGGGCGATTACCATGGGCTCTGCCCTCATCACCCCGGGTAAAATTAATGTGGCGACCAGTAAAGTCAGTATCTGCTTCATGCGACATGCATAAAAAACCCATCGCCCTAATATGTCAATGCAAGCTCACGCGATAAATTGCACAAGTTTTTGCGGCCTCCTTGCAGTTCCGTGGCCCGCGAACCCGTACATCTTTGCGATCTTCAGAGGCCTCTTGCACATGTGGCGGCTGGAAGATACACTTTCGCCGTGAGCGCAAGCCCCATTGATAACTTCCCGGAGGCCCGACCCAGCGCGAGTGCGGACGCCTCGCGAACTGCTGAGCGGAAACGCGTCCTTGCTTTGACGGTCGAAGAGCGTATCAAAGAAGCCCTGTCGCTCCATCGCCGTTTCCTGGGCATGATCCCTTCCGGAAAAAGCCCAAGCCATGGACGCGGAGTCTGAGCTCATTCGTAGTGCAGAGGCCGTCGTTGAAACTCTACGCCGGTGGCTTTAAATCCAAGGCTGACATTGTTGAGGTTTTGTCAGTCAATGAGGACGCTGATCTGGATGGCATCAGCGCACTTTGTCGGCATTACCAAATCTCCGGCTTTGAAGAGATCCGGAGGGCGTTGGGGCGGTGAACGCCATCAGCGGGCCGCAATCGCTGAGGCGATGGTGCTTAGTGCGTTGCCTTCCAATCGATTGTTCACAAACAAGTAGGATCGGGCTTTAGGGCTTTTGTCAGTGAGGACTTTCATCGCCGCTCTAGCTTCGGGGAGTTCCTGTTTGATCTCTGAGTAAGGAGAAAATGCTTCGACCGCTTCGGCATATTTTCTCCCGGGTTTGAGAAGAAACCGTGCGGCGAAGTGATCGGTCGTGAAGCTGCCGGATAATGCCATTTGCTCCGAGACCGGCGGCATCCCGGTCCAGGAATTGAATACATGCGCAACCCCGTGGCCATGCAGCATTTCGAAATACTCCGGCTGCAGGAGCGATGGGTTGCGGATCTCGACGCCATATTGCCAATCTCGCGGGATGGCGCCGAGGAATTGACCCAATGCAGCCACAAATTCACGCCCTTGTGCAAAGTCGCGCTGGTAAAAGTGCCCGAACTCAAACATGAGGATGCCAATCTTTTCGCGATGAGGCTCCAAGGGACGGAGAAACGCTCTGGTGAAGAGATCCGCGCTTAGAAAATGCGGATTTTCTTTCCCTGCCCGAGTGCCGTGCCTCGGATGATTTGGAAAATGTTTAAGTGTGATTTCCTCTGTTACTTTGAAGGACAGGCGAAAGTCCTGCGGAACCTGCCCGGCCAGTCCGTCGATATATTTTTCTGATGGAAACCGATAGAATCCCGCATCCACGCACACAGTTTTGAAAGTCTCCGCGTATTCCTCGAGGCAGCTGGATTCGAACCGCGACTTAGCCAGTTTTCCACGGTATTGGTACCTTGCCGGATCGTAGAGCTGGTTGAACCATCCTTCGTATTTCCATGAGGAGGTGCCAATCAGGATGTTGTGGTCGGCCAATGCCCGCGCCGCCCGACTGACTCTCTCCCGCTCAAATTCCATGCTGCACAGTGTAACGGAATGTGGCGGGAAAGTACGAGGAATTTTTGGAGCGATCATTTACATTTCGATCCGCCAATCTACTAATCGCAAACTGCGGTGAAAATTCTCTATTTATTACACCAGTATTATCCCGACCACATGGGGGGCACAGAACTTATGGCCCGCGGGTTGGTGAGGCGCATGCGGGAGGCCGGACATGCGGTCTCGGTTTTTGCCTACCGCGAGGTGTCATCCACAGATCCGGCAGCTTACGGAACGCGGATCGAGAAGGTGGAAGGGGCCGATGTTTACTGGTTTGATTTCAATTTTTCACAAAATGTGAACCCCTGGGAAGCCGAGCATCGGAATCGTTTTGTGGATTCGGCTTTGCGAGAGGTCCTTCGCGAGGTGGGGCCGGATGTGGCACATGTGATGCATGGAATGAAACTCGGCGGTGGCATTTTTAAGGTCCTCCGGCAGGCCGGGGTGCCTGTGGTCACAACGCTTGCCGACTATTGGTTCATCTGTTTGCGATATTTGCTTTTGCTGCCGGACGGCACTGCATGCCAGACTGGACCTGTCCCGCCGGAGAGGTGCCTGGATTGCTTACTCGCAACACACTCCGATATCGACAGGGGAGTTGACGATGCGCTGGTCGCTCTGGAGCAGCGGAACGAGTTTCTGCGCACCGCTCTGCTATGTTCGCGTCG
>JBGTCP010000031.1:0-2735 GCA_041748815.1 Chthoniobacterales bacterium | reverse complement strand
GGGATCATCGCCCAGCACTTCCCGTCCGGGATCGGGAATTCCCAGCTCCATGCCCTTGATGAGCAATGGCAGAACTTCCTCCGGTGTCCCGGCTTCGAGTAGGAAATCGCGGTAGTCCTGGGCAATCGTGCCTTGTCTTTGCAGGTCCATGATCAAATCGAAGAAAGCATCCCAGTGGCCGCTGCTGTTCAGCACAACGGTAGGTTTGCCATGGAGGTTGCGATCTTCGGTTTGATAACCCACGAAGATCGAGGCCGCTTTGAAAAGGTCCTCAATGCGCGCATCGGAGGTGAAAACAAATGCATTGGACTCAATGATTTTGCTCTCAATATTCGCGAGCGTGATTTGCTGACCGCCGGTGGAGTTGACCACATCAAAGTTTGCACCGTAGAGCACGTGAAGCAGGCGCAACCGATCTGCTCGAAGCCCGTTTTGGGCGTTGAGAAAGGTGCCGGAGAGTCTTACTTTTTGCATCGGGGAGATTTACGCTGCGATTCAGGCGAGGGATTGCAACCGGCGTGCCACTTCCTCGACATTGCTGCGGGTATTAAATGCCGAGATACGGAAGAAGCCTTCGCCTGCCGCCCCAAACCCGCTGCCAGGAGTGATCACCACGTTGGCCTGCTCGAGCATTTGATCGAAAATCTGCCAACTCGTTTTGCCTGCCGGTGTGCGCACCCAGATGTACGGCGCATCGCCGCCGCCATAGGTCGCAAGGCCAATCGCAGTGGTTGCCTGCCGGAGGATGGCTGCATTGCCGAGATAAAACTCCACGAGCTCACGCACTTGCTCTTTTCCTGCGGGGCTGTAAATCGCTTCCGCTGCGCGCTGCACGATGTAGCTCACGCCATTGAATTTGGTGCTCATACGACGGCTCCATAGCGGGTGCAAGGGATGCTTCGAGCCATCGTCCTTCGTGGCCATTAATTCCTTCGGAACCACTGTGTAAGCACATCGGAGCCCGGTGAATCCTCCGTTTTTCGAAAAACTACGGAACTCAATCGCGCAATCACGGGCACCTTCAATTTCATAAATCGAATGTGGCACATCGGCGTTTTTGATGAAGGCCTCATAGGCGGAATCAAATAAAATGAGCGTGTCATTCGCGCGCGCGTAGGCGACCCATGCCTCGAGCTGAGCCCGCGTTGCGGAGGTGCCGGTCGGATTATTCGGATAGCACAGATACACTACGTCCACGGGATGGTCGGGGATTGCTGGCACAAAGTCGTTCTCCTCGGTGCAGCGAAGGTAGGTGAGGCCTTCGTATCCACCACCTTCCAGCGCCGGGCCGGTGTTGCCCGCCATAACGTTGGTGTCCACATAAACGGGATACACCGGATCCATCACGGCAATGCGATTGCCTTTGCCAAGGATGTCCAGAATGTTACCCGTGTCGCATTTGGATCCGTCCGAAACAAAAATCTCATCATCTGCGATCTGCAAACCGCGCTGACGGTAATCATTCTCTGCAATGGCGGCGCGGAGAAAGTCGTAGCCTTGCTCGGGGCCGTATCCTCGGAAAAGTTCGCGCACGCCCATCTCATCGACTGCGGCATGCAGTGCTTCGATGACGGCTTGCGGAAGCGGCTCTGTCACATCGCCAATGCCGCAGCGGATAAGTCGCTTGGCTGCATCCATGTCGGAGTCGGTGAATGCCTTTACCCTGCGCGCGATCTCGGGGAAGAGATATCCGGCCTGCAGTTTTAAATAGTGATCGTTCAGTCTAGCCATATCGGGTTGGGTATGGTCGTCAGGGAAGGCCAGGATTCAAGCACATTTTCGGATTTGATTTTGCAGGACTGCCAGTCGTGCTGTATGGCATGCTCCGACATGGGCATTGACTTGGTGAAACAAATAACACGCGGCATCCTGCTGGGTGCGGGGTTGCGGAGGCGGGTGATGATTGGCGCGATACTCATTGCGGCTGCCATGGTCTTCGCCGGCTCTGTTTTTTTGCACAGCTTTCTCATGGCCCGCCCGTGGGTTTTTCTTTTCTACTGGCTCGCTTGCGCCTGGATCACGCTGCTTGCTGTGCTGCTCGCTCTTTTTGATATGCTTCTCAACCGGAAGATCGCCGCACAAAAACGTGGCGCTCTGAAAAAAGAAATCTTCGGCCATGAAGAACCTCACGACCCACTATGAAATCAATGCGCACCCGCGAGGATCTTGAAAACCTCGAGCAACGCACCCTGGCATCCTTTGCTCAGCACTCTGCAGACTCAGGAGGCCGGACGGTCCACGAATCCGCCCACACGCTACGCACCCACTACCAACGCGACCGGGCCCGCGTGATTCATTGCAAAGCCTTCCGCCGCCTGGAGGCAAAGACGCAGGTTTTTCTCAGCGGGACCGGCGACCACCTGCGCAACCGTCTCACCCACTCGATGGAAGTGAGCAACATCGGGCGCAGCATTGGAAGATCTCTTGGACTCAACGAGGATCTTATTGAGACGATTGCACTGGCTCACGACCTCGGCCACACCCCCGGCGGCCACGCGGGCGAGGACGCACTCGCCAGGCTCATGGAGGAACACGGCGGATTCGATCACAACGCCCAGAGCGTGCGCATCGTGGAAGTGCTCGAGCAGCGCAACTCGGACTACACCGGCCTCAATCTATCGTTGGAAGTGCTTGAGGGCCTGCTGAAACACAACAAAGAATTCCGCGATCCCCGGAGTGGTGAGGTCTGTCCCAGTCCATCACTCGAAGCTCAACTTGCCAATGTGGCCGATGAG
>JBGTCP010000030.1:0-8112 GCA_041748815.1 Chthoniobacterales bacterium | reverse complement strand
GCGCACGGCACTGCATACGGACGCAATCCTTCGGGAACCGGTCCCTACCGCTTTGAGCGCTGGGAGAGCAACCGGCTCGTCCGGCTTCAGGCTCAAGAGCATTACTGGAAAGGCACTGCCCGCACCCCCACGCTGATCTTCCGCCCGATCACAGATGAAAATGCGCGTCTTACGGAGTTGCTCTCCCGCGGGGTGGATCTTGTGGCGGAAATCCCGCCGGACATGGTGGCGTTTTTTCGCGGCAATGATGAATTCCATGCCGTGGAAGCGGTGGGTCCGCATCTTTGGTTTCTCATTTTGAATACCCGCGAGCCTCCGTTTTCAGATCCACGCATGCGGCGCGCAGCCAACATGGCAGTGGACCGCGCTGCCATGATCGAGCACCTGCTGCAAGGAACGGCATCCGAAGCAGTGGGCGCGATCCCGCGAGCTTTTGAATGGGCCGTCGATCCAACTCTGGAGCCCTATCCATACGATCCCGATGCGGCACGCGCGCTCATCCGCGAGGCAGGCCAGGAAGGTGCATCCATCACGCTTTACGCAACAGAAAGCGGCTCCGGTATGCTGGTACCTGCTGAGATGGCGGTCGCTATCCAGGCCGACTTCGCCGCAGTCGGACTCGATGTGCGCATCGAAACTTTTGAATGGAACACGTTTTTGGATCGCGTGAATGCAGGGCTCACGGAATCCGCCCACATGGCACAAATGGCGTGGATGGTGAATGACCCGGACACGCTCCCATTCCTCGCTCTGCGCAAAGCGGCATGGCCGGAAAATGGCGGCTTTAATTCCGGCTACTACCACAATCCGGAAGTCGACGAGTTGCTCGGAGCTGCGCGGTCGTCGCGGGATTTTGCGGAACGGGGAGCGTTGTATCAACGCATTGACCGGATACTGTATGAAGATGCGCCGTGGGTTTTTGTGGCAAGCTGGCGGCAGAATGCAGTTGCGTCCACCCGTGTGCAGGGGCTGCAACTGGAGCCTTCGTTTTTATTTTTACTCCAAGATGTCTGGAAAACTAAAAAGGAAAGTGCGCCATGACGTCCTACATTCTGCGCAGGCTGGCGATGCTGGTGCCAATCCTCCTGGCCCTCAGTTTGGGAGTGTTTCTCATGCTTTCGCTGGTGCCGGGCGACCCGGCACAGGCCATTCTCGGGGCCTATGCGACTGAGGAAAATCTGAGCGAACTGCGGGAAGAACTGGGCCTCGATCAATCAGTGCCATTGCGATACGTGACATGGCTTGGCGGTGTGCTGCGCGGCGACCTCGGGACTTCCTTTAATTTGAACCGTCCGGTCGCAGATGAAATCGCCGACCGGATCGGACCCACGTTGCTCCTTGCTGGCACGGCGTTTCTTATCTGCGCGATCGGCGGCATCCTGGCGGGTGTGATTTGCGCTGTGTACCAGGACCACTGGCCGGATCGGCTCACGGGGCTGTTTGTGTTGGTGGGCATCTCGATTCCCTCATTCTGGCTGGGTTTGCTCTTTGTGAGTGTATTTGCAGTGTGGCTGGGATGGTTGCCGGCATCCGGCATGATGCCTGTGCTTGGACCCGGCGGCGCATGGGCCATCGTCGCGCATCTCACGCTGCCGGCGCTCACACTCGCCATGGTAGCTGCCGGCGTGGTCGCAAGGCTCACCCGCGCCAATATGCTGGAGACACTGCGGCTCGACTATGTGCGCACGGCAAGAGCGAAAGGACTGCAAGGGAGCAAAGTGATTCTCCGTCATGCTTTGCGCAACGCCATTGTGCCAATGATTCCCGTGCTTGCGGTGCAGGCGGGGTTTGTGCTTGGAGGAGCAGTTTATGTGGAGTCAGTTTTTCAATGGCCGGGGATCGGACGCATGCTGGTGAATGCGATTCAGACCCGTGACATTCCTCTGGTGCAAGGGGCAGTGCTCGTGCTGGGGACCGGCTATGTCCTGCTCAATCTCGCCGCGGACCTGCTTCAGCATGCAATGGATCCGAGGTTGAAATCATGAATCCGGGCGGATGGAAATGGATCCTGAGTGGCATCCTGCGGCGCAAGTTTGCAGCGGCCGGTGGAGCCATTTTGCTGGTTGCGGTTTTTATCTCGTTGATTGCGCCTATGCTCCCGCTGGCAGATCCAGCAGCGACGGACCTTGCCAACCGGCTGCAACCTCCGGGCACGGAGGGGCACTGGCTGGGGACGGATTTGCTGGGACGTGATATTCTTTCGCGGTTGATCCATGGAACGCGTCTCAGTATGGCAGTAGCTGCCGCTGCGACGTTGCTGGCTGCAGGCGTGGGATCAGTGATCGGAATTTGTGCGGGCTACTTTGGAGGGCGGCTGGATGGTGCGCTGATGCGAAGCATCGACTTACTCATGGCATTACCCTACCTCCTACTGGCGCTGTGCATTGTTGCGGTGCTCGGGCCGGGGCTGTTCAATGCCTTGCTCGCAATTTCAGTGGTGAATATTCCTTTTTTTGCACGCACCGTGCGCGGAGCCACCGTGCTGCTGCGTGGCAGACAATTTGTCGAAGCATCCCGGGTGTGCGGACGCACCGAGCCCGGCATTTTACTGAACCAGGTCTTACCCAATGTGGTGCCGGTCATTCTCATCACATCCGCCACCACATTGGGCTGGATGATCCTGGAGACCGCCGGTCTAAGTTTTCTGGGACTAGGCGCACAGCCCCCGCAAGCTGACCTGGGTGCCATGCTCGGCGAGGGCCGCAAGCTCATGCTCATTGCCCCGCACCTCGCGCTGCTGCCCGGGGCTGTGGTTTTTATCCTCGTGATGGGAATCAATCTTTTCGCGGACGGATTGCGCGACGTCTTGGATCCGCGAGCAACGCGGCAATGATTAAACGCTCACACACGACTGCCGGCTCCACATCGCTCAGCCTTCTCCCAGCAAATCGGGGCGGGATTTCCGAGTGCGTTTCACGGACTCCTCCGCACGCCATCGCTCGATCTGGCCGTGATGACCGGAGAGCAGCACGTCGGGCACTTTCCATCCACGATACTCCGCCGGTCGCGTGTAATGCGGGAACTCGAGCATGCCTTCGCTGAAGGATTCCTCCTCCGGCGACCGGTTGTCACCGAGCACGCCAGGCAGCAGGCGAATGACGGCATCGCACACCACGGCTGCGGCAATAGCGCCATTGGTGAGCACATAATCACCGATGGAAATTTCCTCATCCACGAGGTGTTCGACGACGCGCTCGTCCACTCCCTCATAATGACCGCAAAGAAAGATGAGATGAGTTTCTTGCGCCAGTCGTTGAGCTTCAGACTGGGAAAACGGTTTCCCGCGCGGGCTCATGAGGATCACTTTTGTAGAGCCGCTTCGCAGCGCATCCACCGCATTAAAAAATGGCTCCGGCTTCATGAGCATGCCTTGTCCACCGCCGTAGGGAGTGTCGTCCGTGATCCGGTGCTTCCCCTCCGCATAATCCCGGAGCTGGTGCAAATGCAGGTCCACAACTCCCGCTTCGGATGCCCGTTTGAGCATGCTTTCGCTCAGCGGCCCGCGGCAAATCTCGGGGAAAAGGGTAATTATATCGATGCGCACAGGTTCAAACTAGCCGCACAGGCCGTCAATTAACAAGCTTGTAGGAAGTGAGTGACGCAAGGCGGGCAACCTTCAAAATTCGATGAACGGAAGGAGGGGAGAGGCTGGTCGGCGGGCTGAAGGAGCCTCCTCTCTGAATCCTTGGCGTGCATTGTGAACTTTGTGCGAGCCTTTTTAATGAGATTGCCCTAGCCCGACAACAGCCTCGATCCGGTGACGTTACAGTTCAAGGGCACCCCAACGCTTTACGGGAACTTTACCAACGCCCGCATCATCCCGACAACCTCCCTGACGGCCAAACCGGCAAGAAATAAGACTCCGCCCCATCTGCAAAGTCATAACTTAACGACGCTCCAAAAACAAGAGTCTCACGGGAGCCCGGGTTGGCGATTGGCTTCAGTCGATACACAAACCATCTTGGCTGGACTCATGAAGCTCCAGCCCCCTGTCGCGTAAAAAATCGCGAGTCTTCGAAATGCTTTCCTCAATATACGTATCGCAGTCATGAATCTGCCACCAGTCTACCCCGGATGGCGGGACTGCAGGGTCAACTATAAACTCGATCAAATCTTCACTCGCATCGCTGTCATCCTGGTTGAAGGCACTCACCCTGAACAGAAGTCTCTTGGGCGTCGAAGTGTATGAGTTGCTGAACGCAAGTAGCCCCGAGGACTTGGCTCCATGTTCAAGATATTGCTCTGGGGCAGACCAATAGAAAGGCTCGCGCTTCATGTCATGTACTATCATCTGATCAAAATCTTGGTGGCGCCAAATTGGCGTTGAAGTAAATTGCTCTCTATCCTCATAGATGATTTTGGCCTGAGAGGACTCAAACTCAACTTGGTCCTCCGTTAAATTCTCATAAGTGACCCACACCACCGTAAGTGTTTTAAAATTCGCTGTAGTGGGGTTGTAAAACTGATGGTTTACAAAAATCGTGTGAACAGTGATCGCACAGGCGGTTCCCGTGCACCTTCGATCAGAGGTTGGCGTCAGGTGATGAATAAATTTGCCCATGTCGGAGTGTAAATTTTACTGCTTCACCCACTACAAGACAAGCCAACTGTTCGTGAAGAAGGTCGGGGGATTGGCGTGGTAACATCGGGTCACGCCATTCAAACGGCGCTTTTTAACATTCAAGTCACGCAGAGAGCACAAGACGGCCACTCTGATGAAAGAAACTACACCAAGACATCAACTCCCAGTGCCTGCCAACCGCGTGGAAATCTAATGGAAATTTAAGGTATTTCCACGGATTTCCTGGGATGACGACAGGGTTGCTATTGGCTGTGTGCGAAGAAGACCCACTCCCGGAGCGGGACCCACCCCCATGCTAGCGGGCTCTTGATATCGAGGAGGCGATCCCATAGGAAAAGGGAGTGAATTCGACGACTTTCGAAAAACTTCTGACCGATGCCTGCAACATTCTTTCCGTTGAATGCAAGGAGCCGGGGCGTTTTATACAATCCAAAATGTTCGAGGATCGTGTTCGTGAGGTGATTGGCGATCTGCTGAAAACGTACAATGTCCCGGTCAATTTCTCACCACATCCGTTCGGATTTCCCGACATCGTGCTTGGCGAATACGGAGTGGAAGTAAAATTTACGGTGAACGATACCTGGCGTTCCGTTGCCAACAGCGTCTTCGAGGGTTTTCGCAATCAGGATGTCAGACATATCTATGTCGTATTTGGAAAGATGGGCGGCACACCTGAAGTAAGGTGGGGCAGGTATGAGGAGTGCGTGATCCATGTCCGTACTTCACATGTCCCCCGGTTTGAAGTCGACCTCAACGCCACGGAGTCTTTGTTCCTCAAATTTGGCATTACGTATGAGGAGTTTTCTGCGTTGGCAGAGGAAGGGCGAATGGAGCATATCCGGAAATATGCCCGTTCAAGACTAAAACCGGGTGAACGCCTCTGGTGGCTGGAACCAAGCTCCTCGGAAGAGCATTCGCTGCCAATTCAAGTCAAGCTCTTCGCAAATCTTGATCCGGACGAGAAACTGACACTGCGGGCAGAGGCAGCTCTTCTCTGCCCTCAGATCGTGGGCTCAAGTCGCAATCGCACAAAATACGTCGATCCAATTATGTATTTGCTGACTTACCACGGAGTTTTGACGACTCGTGATGCATTTTCCGCAGGGAGTGCAGCAGGGCCGGAGCGCGGAGGGATTTATGTTCAGCGGGCATTGAAAAAAGTCGAATCTCAGATGATCGAAGCCGCCCGGCATCTTGAAAAACAACTCTTCGTTGAGTATTGGGGCGAGGATGTTCCACCCGATGAGCGGATTGACCGCTGGCTGACGATGGCCGATGAATACGCCCAACTTGCCAACCCGTCGTGGAAGCCTTCGAAGGTTTTGTTCCTCAGCCGTTGAGACAATCCATGACGGAATTTGCCACATGCCATGCCAATACTGGAGGCACTGCGTTGCCAACCTGGCGTTCGGTCTCACGAAGCCCTGATACGAATAGAAAGTTGTCTGGAAAAGATTGAATGCGGGCGGCCTCCCTCATTGAAATCCGGCGCGGAAGTGCATAGTGATACTGAATATTCCCATGGCATTCCGCGCGGATCGTGTACCCGGGGCGGCCCGCAATCAGTCTTCGATTTCCCTGCTCGGGACTTTTATTCGCAAGGCTCCAAATATGATTGATGTGCGGAGTCTCCTCCAGTCCCACGAGATCGGATATCGCATCTTGGGCCGTGACCCATGTCGCGGCATTGCGCTCCGCTACCGGGGGGACATACACAGGCAAACCTTCGGCGGTGCCGACAAATAGAACGCGCTCCCGTGTTTGTGGAACGCCGTAATCCGCAGCCTGGTACAACTGATGATGAAGATTGTAGCCCAACTCACCGAAATCATGGAGCACTTGTTGCAGCCATTCTGGATTTCGCAGAAGGGCCTTCACGTTTTCTGCGATGAAGACCTTCGGTTGAACCTTTCTGATCGCCTCGATCATGGCTTTATAGAGACCGCTGCGTTTCCCATTGACCCCTGCCCGCTTGCCGTTCACTGAGATGTCCTGGCAAGGGAAGCCTCCGATCAACACATCAGCTTCGTTCGGCATTGAATCAATGAGCGACCAGATATCGCCATGATGGATCTCGTAACCAATATTTTTCCGATAAGTCCTGCAGGCCTCAGCGTTGATGTCGTTTGCCCAGGTAATCTTGAATGGCAGTTTTTTGTAGTGCCGTCCCAAACATTCAAAGCCACCGATAAATCCGAGGTCCATGCCTCCGCAGCCTGAAAAAAGCGATATCACGGAATGATGAGTTTTAGGTTGCTCGATGCGACGGGCTACATCCTGGCGAACCTCATAAACCGAGGCTTCCTGAGCAAGGCGCGGAGAGGACTCGGTATCGCCGTTCGCATAAAGTGCACCATCAAACTTGAGGCTCGAAGCATTGCCCGAACAATAGTCCGAAGCACTCCTTTGAAACCATTCTTTCAGGGTGCTTCCAGAAAGAGACAATTTTGAGTAAAGCCGCTTCTTAAGATGTGGATCAATTTCTACTACAACTCTACCAGATGTTCCTTGCGCCATGCATGAAACATAACCTATGTAACATGAAATGCGCAAGCACTTTTACGCAAAATCAACTTCACCTTGCTCTCAAGCAGGAGTTGTTGATTGCAATCTAATGATATAGCTTGGCAGATATGGTTCGCAAATCCCGTCGTTCAAAATCCGCTCGTGCTCCGAAAAAGCACGGAGTTTTATTTCGTACAGTGCGCTCCGTGCTCCTGCTGGGTGTGCTTTTGGTGTTCGGCGTGGTTTTGCTGTATGGCATGTGGGCGGCAGTGTATCCGTTGGACAGGCTGGGTGAGATGCCGCAGCGATCCATTGTTTACGATATGGACGGGAGACCACTCAGCCGACTGCATGGAGAAAACCGCATAGTCGTTAAACTCGAAGACGTGTCGGAGCATTTTGTGGATGCACTATTGGCCCGCGAGGATTCCCGATTTTACTCTCACCGCGGCATCGATCCTATAGGGATAGCACGCGCTATCATGCGCAACGTGATGGCGAGATCCGTCCGCCAGGGAGCGAGCACCATCACGCAGCAGCTCGCCCGCAATACCTATCCGCTCGGCGGACGCAATCTCCACCGCAAGGCATTGGAGGCCATGCTGGCACTGCGCCTTGAGGCCAAGCTTTCCAAGGACGAGATTCTTGAGCATTACATGAACCGGATCTATTTTGGCTCGGGCTTTTACGGGATCGAAACGGCCAGCCAGGCGTATTTCGGCAAACCCAGCAAGGATCTGAGCAAGTCCGAAGGCGCGTTGCTGGCAGGCATTATTCGCAGCCCAGGCCGATTCTCGCCGTTCAATAATCTGGAGGGCGCAATCAAGGAGCGCAACACGGTGCTGGATCGCCTGGTTGCCATCGACAAGCTGGAGAAAGAAGAAGCGGAAAGCATTAAGCGCTGGCCGGTGAAAGTGCAGGAACGCTCAACACGGAGCAGTCAGGAGAACTACGCCATGGACGCGATCATGCGCGATCTGGATTTCATCCTTCAAAATCAGCAAACTGAAGATGGCGGGCTGCAC
>JBGTCP010000029.1:0-8812 GCA_041748815.1 Chthoniobacterales bacterium | reverse complement strand
CACAGCGAAAAGCCATTCGATATTGCAATGGGACGCTTTGAAACTGTGCATTGCTTCTCCGGGCATGCGGAGCTCAATTTGCCCGGATCGCATTGCGAGGCCGTCTGTGATGTTGATGATTTCCTGCCGATGAATCACGTTCGTCGTGGTCGAAGTGTTCTTCCCGCTTCGCTGCACCGCTTTCTCGCGGCATTCCAGACTCACTTTAAAATTTTGCAAGCGTGTGGTCTCGCCGGTCATTTCCCACATGAAACGCAGCGGTGCACCGAGTCTTGGATGGGACGGTGAAATGGTAATTTTCGCATGAGGGTTCCGCAGAGCCAGGAGTTGATGAAGAAATCCACCGAACAGGGCGAGACCAATGATTACGAAGATCGCTATGAAGAGGATTGCGCCCCACTCGGGACTTCCGTCCCGCCAATCCTTGTAAAGTTTGAAAACAAACACGGAAACGATTCCGTTCCAGAATAGCGCAATTCCCAGAACGCTGAGTGCGCTTAGCCAACGTGCAATACGGGGCTTGAGCACGGTCTGTCCATCCGGTGAGTGCGAGCGAAACTCTTCAGGCCGTTCCCGTGAGAAATGTGTGCCGCTTTTGCTGCCCTGTCTGCCTCCACGTATTGCTTTGGATGCCACCGCTGTAATTCCAATGACTCCGATAAGAAGAAAGACCAATGGGATGAGGAAAAACAGCGACCAAGCGGACAAGCCAGGATTAATCACGGCATTTTCAGGAGACTCCGGATTCACATACACGGTCAATTTGGTGCCGGGCGGGTGCGCATCCACAACACGTTTTTTGGAGTCATAACCGGAAGAAGACCCGCCAACCATATCCCATCTATCCGACTGATAGGTGCTACCCTCGAAAGTGTATTCGAAGCGGATATTGATACTGTAAGTCGTGGAGTCGCTGGAAGTATGCCGCTCCACGGAGCTCTCCACCACGGATGCAGGCACGGGAGGCCAGTCTTTGGAATCCACAGCTTCCGTTGCAGCGGGCACTGCCCAGAAAATACCGCTCAACACTCCAGCGAGCGCAAAAATTCCGAAGAACAAAATGCGCCACATCGGCGACATTGTCCGGGCAGCGCCACCCCGACGATTTTTAGGTTTCCCAGTGTTCATCCGGGGCAAACTATCAAAGAGGTCTCACATTGGCATAAAAAAATGTAGCAGTGCGTAAACATGGGACGCGGATGAAATCTCGGACTTCTCGTTTCCCTAGGATTTCACAGCTTGCTAATTCGTCATGGACAAGACTAAACTCGACACGCATGAAAAAAATCGAAGCCATCATTAAACCATTTAAAATGGAAGACGTAAAAGAGGCCCTCGCCGAAATCGGCATTGAGGGCATGACTGTCACAGAGGTGAAGGGCTTCGGTCGCCAAAAAGGTCACACAGAGATTTATCGCGGAAGCGAATACACCGTGGACTTCCTCCCGAAGATAAAATTTGAAATCGTGGTTGCTGATGAGATCGCCCAGAAAGCGGTTTCCACCATCGCAGAAGCAGCGAAGACCGGCAAAATCGGTGATGGCAAAATCTTCATCATCCCTGTGGAAGATGCTTTGCGCATCCGCACAGACGAACGCGGCGATAAGGCAATTTAGTCCCACGCTATGACTTGGTGGGAATCGCTAATCCTCGGCGTTGTCGAGGGGTTAACTGAATATTTGCCCGTTAGTTCCACCGGTCACCTTCTGCTGGTCCAGCGGCTGATCGGCATCGAGTCCAGCGTTGCTGCAGACGCATTTGCGATCACGATTCAGGGCGGTGCCATCGTTGCAGTGCTCGGGCTGTATTTCAACCGGGTGAAGCAAATGGCGCTGGGCATGGTGGGAAAGGACCGTGAGGGATTTTTGCTTGCCCGCAACATCCTCACCGCTTTCATGCCGGCAGCAATCATTGGCCTATTTTTAGAGAAACACATTCGGAAATATCTTTTCGCAGGCGAATCATGGGATCTGTGGCCGACTGTGTTTGCGTGGTTTGTGGGTGGAGTGGCGATTCTCCTCACGGCTTACTACCGGCGCAACCGGCAAGCAGACGGGACCCAGGGATTTGAACTCACGGAGCTGACTGTGCGCATGGCTTTAATTATTGGCCTTGCTCAGTGCATCGCCATGTGGCCCGGCACGAGTCGCAGCCTGGTGACGATTGTAAGCGGAGTGCTCGTCGGTATGAGCCTCAAATCCGCTGTGGAGTTTAGTTTTCTACTTGGCGTACTCACGCTCAGCGCAGCCACTGCTTATGATGGCCTGCGCTACGGCGGTGAGATGCTCGACGAGTTCGGAGTGGGTGTGTTGGCAGTGGGATTTGTCGCAGCCTGGCTCTCTGCAGTGATCGCTGTGAAATGGATGGTGAGCTACCTGCAGTCACATGGTTTAAGCATCTTCGGATGGTATCGGATTGCTCTCGCGATCGCTGTCACATTCTACTTGGTTTTGCGGTAGTTGCACGTTTGATGCGGGGATCGATGGTTAATCCTCGACGCTGAGTGGGTGATGCCGCAAGCTGCTCTGCATGATACAACCCGATTTGCAAGGCTCGTTCATCTGTGAGGATGTGCGTCAGGAAATGAATGGAATGCACTCGCTGGTGGGCGTTCTCAGCGCAATCCCTGCGCCAGCTCTTCCCATCCGCCTGCTGAAACTCTGCTTGTGGACACGCTGGTGCTCTGGCAGTGGACAATTCCGGCAGGTTTCCAAAATCGTTACGCCCGATGATCATGGCATCGTGGGCGAGAGCACTGTGGATTTTCAACTGAGGGAAATGGAATCCCACACTACCAATGTGCACTACTTCACGGGCATCCAGTTTCAGGAATTTGGCATTCATCATGTGGAGATCTACCTGGATGATGAGCTCATCCTGCGCTTTCCGCTCCCGGTGTTGCAAATTAAACAACAAGGATAGGGGTTGGCGGTTTGATATTTGCCGAGTTACGGAGTATTTAGGGTCGTTCTATGTTGTTGTATCAAAAATTTGGAGGGTGGTGCCTGATCATGCTGGTCCTCGTCTTGCTGGCTGGGTGCAGTGGATACAGAGACACTACGCTCACCTTCGACACGGTCGTGCTGGATGCCGGGCACGGCGGACACGACCGCGGTGCCATTGGACGAACTGGAGTACGTGAAAAAGATGTGGCTCTGGACACGGCGATCCGCGTCCGCAACAAGCTGCGCGCGGCAGGTTTTCGCGTAGTCATGACCCGCGAGAATGACCGCTTCATTCCGCTCGGCGAACGTGTTCGTATCGCCAACCGCCATCGCAACGGCATTTTCGTCAGCATTCACTACAACCACGCAACGCGCCAGGCCGCGCAAGGCCTTGAGACTTTTTATCACCACCCGCACTCGCGGCGACTGGCCACTTCAGTTCAGCGCAATATCACCCGCATCGGCCGCACGCCCGATCGCGGAGTGAAACAAGCCCGCTTCCTCGTCATCCGCGAAACCGAAATCCCATCCATCCTTGTGGAAGGCGGGTTTCTTTCAAACCGCGCTGAGGAATCCCGCATCCGCGGAGATGAGTTCCGCGAAGAAATGGCACGACTCATCGCCCAAGGCATTGTCGAAGTACGCCATGGACGCGGCGCTGCGGCGCGGGTAAGATAGCCTTATTCCGCCAGCCATGTCACTCCGGCGTTTCGACCGATAAGAGGCAGGATTTGACGGATTTAAGCAATGCGGAAATGGAGTAAGGCTTCTCGAGAAAACCGGCAGCACCGGCTTTTAATAGATCGTTGGCACCCATATCCTGCGAGTAACCGCTGGAAATAAGCACTTTGAGTTCGGGGTTCATCTCGCGGAGTACCGCGAAGCACTCCGCGCCGGACATGTTGGGCATGGTGAGGTCGAGGATGACGAGTTCAATGTCCTCTTTTCTCAGCCTGAAGATCTCCACGGCTTCGGCGCCGTCTTTTGCGGTGATGATTTCTCCTGCCTCTGATTCCAATGCCACCTTACAGAGGTTGCGCAGGTCTTCCTCATCATCCACCACAAATATCGCTCGGGCCTTTACCACAGAGACCGGCAGGGGAAGTGTCATGATGTTATTTTTCTTTAACTTTATGGGTTTGCTGGTGGAGGGGATAAAAATTGAAAACCGGCTACCCAGAGACGGCGCGCTCTCCACTTCCACAAATCCGAAGTGCTGTTTGATAGCGCCGTAGGCCATCGCCAACCCGAGTCCGATGCCCTTGCCGGTTTCTTTAGTCGTGTAAAACGGCTCAAAAACGCGGGAGAGATTTTCCTTGGGAATCCCCACCCCATCGTCCTCGACATCGAGCACGACGTATTCAATGCGTGAGAACTCATCCTCAGCTTGAGAATCAATGCCCACGCGGGTCGAGAGAGAAATATTCCCTGTGCCAAAAATGGCGTCCCTCGCATTCAATGCGAGATGTGTGATGACCTGCTGGAGCTGAGCGCGGTCTGCTTCGATGAGTGGCAGGTCAGGAGCCAGATTCAAACTCATGTGGATCGACTCGGGCATCGCAAATTCCAATATGCTGCCGGTATCGCGCACAAGCTGATTGAAATCCAATACCTCGGGAATGTGCGGATTTTTGCGGCTGAAGGCAAGCAGGTTGCGTGTCAGATCTGCGGCGCGGTGAGAGCTGCGAATGATTTGGTCGAGTTTTTTCGTAAGTGCCGGCTGGTCGGCAAGATCGTCTTTTAACGACGAGGCATAACCCAGCACAGCAGTCAGAATGTTGTTAAAATCGTGTGCTATCCCGCCGGCCAGGGTGCCGATACTTTCCATCTTCTGGGTGTGGATTGCCTGGTTCTCAAGATGTTTGCTATAGGAAACATCGCGAACGAGATACAGGATCCCAAATGCTTCACCGGTCTCGGTCAGTGCGGATGAAATGTTATGACTGAGGTGACGAACCTCGGCATCCTGGATCACGATTTCCTCTTCAATGCCCTGGATCGGACGGGTCAAAAGGCTGTTGATAAGCTCTGCGGAGTTTGCATCCGGGACCAATCGGGGACTGATGAGTTGGAAGAAGTGCTTCAACGGCTGGTGCAACAGGTCCTCAACGCGCAATCCGTACAGAAGGCAGAATTTTTCATTCACCACAGCAACCACTTCCTGTGAAGGAGTGCCTTCAGCAAGAAGGATGCCTACATCCGCACTGTCCAAAAGGTTATCGAGCAGCCGGGACCGCAGTTCGCCGGTGAGCTCTGCGGTGAGTGCGTGAGCTGGATGGCCGGGAGGTGCGTCGTCCAGAGTGTTATTCATGAAATTTGTGATTTATTTGCCACTATTTGAAGTAGTTACGTTGTGCTGAGGTGATCGGTTTATCCAAGCGTCGAAGAACTTCAAGCATGTGCTCCCAAAGCTGTCTCTTCATCGTCGACGCGCCAGTTGTCTGAATCTGTGTAAGGGGTAGTGTAGCAATCACAGGGGTGCCATGCAAGTCCATCCATTGACCCGGCTCTGCAACGGTCAAACCTGTGAGGGTCAAAGCCTCCGGGCCGAGACACACAATGAGTTTGGGTTCCGTGGTTTGCAGCCATGAGGCCCATCCGCCCTCCGGCTCACCCACAAGGATCCGCACCTCAGAGTGATCAAGTTTCATCGCTTTAATGATGTTCGCGAGGAGCGTGGAGAGAACATCATTTGCCGCACGATCAGCCGCGTTTTCAAAATTCACAAAAACAAGGGGTGCTCCGCCCGTCGATGGATACAACGGTGATTCAGCACGCCGAAGGCGCTCCAGAGCTTGTCTGGTGGCCATGGGAACACCCTCACCGGACTCACGGAATGCATGTAATGCACTCAGCGTGTTGTCTAGATATTGGAGGAAGGGCGGATGCACGATTATTTCTGGGAACGGATAGCGTCTTCAAAATCTTGCGGCAGTGGTGCCGTGAACTCAAGCATTTCCAAGCTCAAGGGATGTTTAAAGCTGAGCTTGAAGGCATGCAGCATTTGCCTGGGATATGCAGCGGCCTTTTTGGGATTGTAAAGCTTGTCCCCAAGTAAGGGATGCCCGAGATGTTTCATATGCACCCGCACCTGATGAGTCCGCCCGGTGTGCAGCGTGCACTCGACGAGCGAGGATTCCTCAAATTCCTGCACCACTGAATAATCAGTCACGGACTCCCTGCCTTTACCATCGGCACAGATTGTCATCTTTTTGCGATCCACGGGATGCCGGTGAATCGGAGCATCTATTGTCCCGCTGGATTCCTTAAGTTTGCCCTCCACGAGCGCCATATAACGCTTCCCGGTCACCCGCTCCGCAAATTGAGCAGCCAGGGCATGGTGTGCGGCATCTGTTTTTGCGACCACGATGCAACCACTGGTCTCTTTGTCGAGGCGGTGCACTATGCCTGGCCGCAGAGCAGCTGCGCCGGTCGCAGACAAAACATTGCAGTGATGCAAAAGCGCATTGACGAGAGTACCTGTCCAGTTGCCAGCTGCGGGATGCACCACCATCCCGGCAGGTTTGTTGATGACCAGCAATTGGTCATCCTCAAATAAGATGTCGAGCGGGATTGCCTCCGGCCCGGCCGCGTATGCCTCAACTTCCAAACGTCGGAGTAACACGATCCCGGATCCAGACTCTACGGAAATTTTGGGCTTGCAAACTTTGCCATCCAAAAGGACCAGGCCTTGCCGGATCATTTCCTGAGCTTTCGCCCGTGAGATCCCGGGCAGGAGCGCGGCGAGGCAGGCATCGAATCTCATGCCCGACATGTTTTCAGGCACCGGATAAAATTCCGCCCCTGGCAACTCCTCAGCTTCACTCACCATAGCTCATGCATCTCATTCAATGCATAATATGCTTTTATCCCGGACGGGAAAGCTGTTATATTCACCATATATGTCTGACGATGGTACCGTGGGTAATGCACAACCAGAGCTTGAGGCATGCCCCCACTGTAATCTGCTCGTAGACGTCTCGGACGTTGAGCCGTTTACAAAGGTGCATTGTCCCTCATGCGGGGGAGCCATGCGCGTGCGGCAGCATTTCAACCATTTCCATCTCCTCGAAGTCGTCGGAGTCGGCGGCATGGGCACAGTCTTCAAAGCGATGGACACCAAGCTCAATCGCTTTGTTGCTCTGAAAGTTCTCCGGCCGGAGTATGGCTGCGATCCCTCGTCAGTCACCCAGCTTGAGCGCGAAGCCAGGATCACCGCCTCCATCAACCATCCCAACGTGGTCAAAGTGTTCTCCTTCAGTGCCGCGCACGGGCAATTTTATTTTGCGATGGAACTGGTCGAGCGCGGCAGCCTCGATGACCTCATGCAGTTGCAAAATCAGGTTGCCGAGGTGCAGGCGCTGAGCATTGGAATCCAGATCTCGCAAGGGCTGGAGGCAGCCTACGCAAAAGGCCTCATTCACAGCGACATCAAACCTGGCAACATTCTCTTTAGCGATCCGCACACCGCGAAGATTGTGGACTTCGGCCTTGCAACCCTGCTGGAGCAACAGGCAGAGGGGACGGGAGAGATCTGGGGCACTCCCTACTACGTCTCTCCCGAGCGGCTGAATAAAGAGCCTGAAGATTTCCGCAGTGATATGTACAGCCTCGGAGGAACACTTTTCCATGCGCTCGCGGGACGTCCACCTTTTGAAGATGAAACGGCATCGCTCGTGGCCCTCAAGCATATCAAGAGCAAAGCAGTCAGTCTCCAGGCATTCGCACCGCAAGTATCCGGGCCCACTGCGTTTGTGATCAATCGCATGCTCCAGCGCCGGCCGGAAGACCGCTATGACTCATACGCCGAGCTGATCGAGCACCTTGAGTATGCCCGCAATCAGCTCACAGACAATACAAGCCGCTCACGCTCCAAAGCCCGCGTGGTGGTGGAAGGTGAAAGCAGTCAACTCGTGAGCGGTGCCATAGCCGTCGCGCTGCTGCTGGGCTGCGTGCTCATCGCATGGCTGGTAATCGCAAATTGGGGAAAACTCACTGGTGCGGATGATGCTGACTCAACTGCAAGCAGCGAAGCTCAGAGCGAGCAGGCTGCCATCGAGGACCGGTTCAGCGAAGCACAAGAGGCGATCAAAGACCGTGACTTCAATCGGGCAGCCGCCATTCTCAACGAGCTGGTAGCATTGCAGGATATCCCCCAGCCCACACATAACTGGATACAGCTGCACAGTGGGTGGGCGGCGCTGCTTACAGGCGACATGGAAAAATCCCGGCAGGATTTTGCCGACATTACCCAGCGGGGCGCCTATTCGCTGGAACAACAGCAGCTCGCGATTGCAAGATTCTTCGTCGATGTTTCCAAAGTGATGTCCACCGACAAAAGTGTTCCCGTCCGGGTATCCACACTCTACGTCACCGATTCATTCGAGGCCATCTCGCCGTTGTTGTTCGGATTTAAAAACTGGGCCCTTGCAGATTATGATCAGGCTTCGGGGCACTTCAAAGCCTTCATTGCAACCACTCCTCCGGCGTCTTACTCGTGGATCGCAGGATACAAGCCATTGGTGAACCGTTACATCAAAGACCTGGACATTTTCCTCACCGCAAAGGCTCTTGCAGAGGAGGCTAAATCCACTGAGGAAATGCAGAACGCCATCGAGGAAATCAAGGCTGCGCGTCCCAAGCTCTCGCTCGATGGCGGTCATAATACGGAACTCATCCGTCTCGCATCGCAACTGGAATACCGAATGAAAAATCCGGACTTCTCGCTCCCCGTTAATGCAAAACCCACCCCGGCTCCAGCCGCCACACCAACGCCAGCTCCGACCCCACCGCCTGCCACCCCTGCAGGCCCAAGTAATGCGGAGATGCAACTTGAGCAGAACACTCTCAGCACATGGGAGTCGGAG
>JBGTCP010000028.1:0-4550 GCA_041748815.1 Chthoniobacterales bacterium | reverse complement strand
TTTTTCCTGTCATAATGGCAGTGCAGGGCGCGGCGCTGGCGGCGGGTGAGTTTTTGGCAAATATCCTCGTAGGCTTGGTAGCTGCCTGCGCCCATGAGTGTGGCCACGATGCTGCAGGCTAGCGTGCTGGCCATGCGGTGGTGCAGACCGTGGCCACCCTTGCGCGGATCGTCGAGTTGCCGCAGGCGCTCGTAGAGCGAGCCGAGTTCGGCGGCACGGAAGGGACAGGGGCCGGCTATGTCGGCCTCGGCTTCGCGTAGTGCTGTGGGCAGGCTCGGGCGGCAGAGCAGTTTGCGGGCTCCCGGGCGCAGCTCGCGCAGGTAGAGTTGCTTTGGCTGGTCGTGCGCGGTGTAGTAGTCGCGCGAGTCGCGTGAAAACCCACCGCTGGCTCCTACTGCCTCAAATCCACAAGCGCGGTAGCAGGTGCCGCGGTAACGACTTTCATCCACAAAACTTTCCACCACGAGCACTTTATGGCCCCATCGTTGCTCCCAGTCGCAGGCAAGCCGACGCAACGCCAGGCCAAGGATCTTGGAGGCGAGATTGGGGTGGCGTTCGCGCTCCACAAGCAGCAGGAAGCGGCTGTTGTTGCAAACCAGCCCAAGCCGGCGGGCTTGCTGGCGGGGACTCCAGCCAATCCATTTTTCGCGGCCTTTGAGGTGTGGAGCCGCACCACTAAAGCTCAAGAGCGCCACCCACTCGCCGTCCACTTCGGCAATGTAGCGTAAATGGCGTCCGCCGATGCGGGAGCTTTTGAGATAGTGGCGGGTTTCAAGCAGCAGGTCGAAGCGTTCGCGTTCATGCTCTTCGAGCAAACGCAGCCGGACACGCCCAAGGTAATCAGTAGCAATGGCGTCGATTTTCACGCGCCACATCTTGAACATGAGTGAAAAATTGTCTAGTTAAATCGCACAGTCACATGCACTACCCTGGGCTAGACGCTTTCAGATGAAATGGCTCTGGGGGAGGGCCCAGGGCGTTTGGCTGGAAGGTCATAAAACCGGGCGAGAGTGAAGGATGAGTTGGAGGGCTTTGGCCGGATGCCGATGATAAAGCTCAAAAAACTGAGCAAGGGGTTGGCCAGGCTCGAAGGGTATAATGGCTAAGAGCGCATTCCGCGTGAGGGCAAGGTTTTGGGCTGCGTTGGTCCTTCGGTGCCTGTGACGGTCTTCCTGCCAGGCGGAAGCATCGCGCTTGTGATGGTTGCGGTTTTCAACGCTCCAATGTCCCCGGACAGCTTGACTGGAAAGTGTTCTATCCTCCGGGTTGAGACTGGATAGGAAAACGCGTGTGTGGGTCTTGGTCACTGGTTCTTTGTCGCCAGTGAGATCTTTTTTCTCGATCCATTCGCGCACCACAGTCACGGCGGAGCGGGCTCCCGGCAACCCTGCGTTGACAGGGGAGATGGATTCCACAGCAGCTTTGCGGGCGTCAATGCGCCCGTGATCGCTTTCCTGGCTTAGGTCAAAAAGGGGGAGTCCTTCAGGGCATTTGAGGCTCCCTCCAACCGCTTGGAGGTGTTCGCTTTGGTTCCGATGAGGTAGTCGCCGCCTTTTTCGAGGATGACGCGCACGGTTGCTTCTTTGTTGTGGAGAGGATCGGCGGTAATGAGTGCATTGACCAATTCCACTTGTGGATCGGCCAATAAGCTACGGGCCTCTGAGACTTCGCAGTCCTCTTTTTTCCCGGTGGCCGGAGCCATGGCCACGGGACGCCCATCCTCATGCCTGCACAATGTCACGATCATCCCGCAGCGGCCATTGCCAACGCTTTTGCCATCCAAGGCCAAACTGCGGGGAAGCACTCCGGCGTTGGCTTGCAACCAGGCGGTCAAGGCCTGCGCATACGCAGCAGGCTCCACCGCGGCCAGTAGATCATTGAGGGCATCGTAGCCGGGCATTTTCAGTCGCCCGCTTTGCTTGTCACGCACTCGTAGCCCGATGGCCTCTCTTTGGCTTTGTGACAGGCAGGCGACCTTTCGCCAAATATCAAGCACGTCCCGCGCTCCCATCAATAACCCCAGAGCAATGAGCGTGAGCATTGCCGAGAGCGGGTGACGGCGGCTCTTGGAGTGGCGCGGGTCGGGCACTTCCAAAAACGCATCCCGCAAGCTTTTAAGATGGGCGGCTTTTAATGGGCTGCGAGCCCCGCTGCGTCCCACGACCGCTTCCTTGCTTGCTTCGGGCAACTCCCTGGCACACATCTTCGCACACGCCCCCTCCACCAGCACTTTAAGCCAGAGCTTTTTGGGCCGTCCATTGGGCACATAGTAATCGGTGTGGTCCTGGGAAAAGCCTTTGGTGTTGCCAATATAGATCCAGTTCGTCGCCTTGTAGACTGTGCCCTCGTGACATTCCGGATCGCTGAAACTCTCTGCCAGCATTGGTTGATAGCCGTGCTCAGACTCCCATTGGCCAACGAGTTGCCTCAGACCCAGACCCAGGCAGCGTGATGCCAGATTGGGTCTTCGTGCAGCATTGAGGATCAAAAACCGCCTCAACTGCACAACCAGCTTGAGCCTTTCGCTGCGCGTTACCGCATCCCAGCCCACAAACTGATCCCGGTCTTTGAGGTGCCACGCCGCCGCACACCATACAAGCACGGCGACCAATTCCCCACCTTCATAGACCAATTGGCAGAGTCGGTCTCCGGCCTCGCGCCCGGCTCCCAGTCCGTGCTCGCGCCCCAGCGCTGACTTGGCTTTGCGCCAGTCATGTGCAGAGTGGGCAACTTTGATTTTCAGTTCAGTTTTGCCGGAAATCTCCGACTTCTCCATGGTCTCGTTGCAAGTTTTCACAACGATAATCTGCACTCTCAGGTGCAAATTGTCTAGCATTTTCTTATCTCAAGCTTTCATCCTGCATGCAGAGGTTCTAGCCAAACGCCCTGATGATTCCGGTGCAATTCAAATTATCCTGTTTACAAACTTCCCAAATTTTAGCAAAGGTGCATCTTCAAGGTGCAGTGTTGCAAGGGATTGATGCGTTTTTTACATTCAAAAGCTCAAGGTTCAGGGCTGCGTTTGTGTCGTGGTGATGCAGACGAAATCTTCGGCGTCTCATCCGGTTTTCTGGCATGAAAGCACTCGTGGAACCCACCGCTTCCAATCAGCTTTCCAATTACCGGGACATGGTGATCGAAGAGCAGAAAAACCTAATAGCTCTGTGCAGGAATGTGCCCGGACTGATCTACCAACTGCGACTGAGCCCCAATGGATTGATCACCGCGCCGTTTGTCTCCGACGCGGTGCTGCATGTGTGGGGGATTGCTCCGGAGGTGCTGGCTCGCGATGCTTCCAGGCTGGTGGATGGGATCTATGAGGCGGATCGCGCAACGTGGCAGGCATTGCAGGAGCGCTCGCGTCAGACCGGTGACTCGTTCACATTTCAGTTTCAATACCGGCATCCATTCCGCGGTGGGATCTGGCTGGAAATTTCCGCAACTCCCGAAGGCAGGCCCGATGGCACGACGGTCTGGCATGGATTTTGTTCCGACATCAGCGAGCGCAAGAGCATCGAGGAAGGCATTGCCGAGGCGAGCAAACGTGAAGCGATCGAGCGTCTGGCAGGTGGCATAGCGCATGACTTCAATAACTACCTTGGGTCGATGCTAGCCGCCTCTGAATTGCTTGCGGAGAAATTACACGCGGACGATGAACTTAAGCACCTTGCCACGGTACTAGTTGAGGAGATCCATGCCGCAAGCGGTGTCGCCCGGCAACTGCTGGCGTTCAGTAAAGATCAGCCCATCCGGGTGGAGAGTCTGCCCCTGCAGGATCTTTTAAAAAAGACCACCGAGTTTGCTCTGCGGGGCTCCAGCATCACTACAAGGGTCTCCGTGGAATCACCCAGTGCCCGCGTGCTGGCGGACTATGGTCTGGTTCAGCAAGTGCTCTTCAATCTTTTTTTAAATGCGCGCCAGGCCATGGATGATCGGGGAACCATCACGGTGCATGGCTCGGAGGATGAAGACGGCGGGCACCGCATAACTATCACCGATGAGGGGCACGGCATTCCGCCGGATATCCAGCACAGAATTTTTGAGCCGTATTTTTCCACAAAATCGAAGGGCAGCGGACTGGGATTGCACGTGGTAAGGTCGCTCCTGAAACGTATGAACGGCGGGTTGGAGCTTGTTTTCAGCAACAGCACGGGCACGTGTTTTGAAATGCTCCTTCCCGCCGATCACGATGCTGAAATAGAGGACTCTCCTCCGGTTCCTGTGACAGCGGGAGGGACGACCACCGAAGTTTATCCATGGGCTTTGATTCTTGAGGACAACGCTTCCCTGCGCGGGCTTTTACAACAAGTGTTCGAGTCGCTTGGTATGAAGGTATTCACGCACGAGGATGCGGAATCGTTCATGGAATCCGCAGCCACGCTGGCAAAGGGGGATGAGTATGGGCTCTGCGTTCTGGATGTGACCATCGAGGGCGGGCTTGGTGGGCTGGATGTGGTTGAACCGCTGCGTAAGTTGTTGCCGCGGGCAAAGATTATTCTTTCCAGCGGGCACTCGGATCTTTGGGAAAGCTGGCAATCTGAACTCGACGG
>JBGTCP010000027.1:0-8563 GCA_041748815.1 Chthoniobacterales bacterium | reverse complement strand
GAACTGAAAACCCGCTGACCTTCCGTCAAACCGGCGTCCCGTGAAAGAAAGCCCAGGATCACGATCGGTGTGTTGGTGGTCGAGCTGCGTCCGCCTGCAAGGATTCCCTGCGCGGGAGTCCCCTGCACGTTGGCGGCTACTTTGCAGCTTTCGTCCACGAGCAGCAGCACCACACTCACGCTGGCTGCCACCGTGGTGGTTTTGCCTACGAGCCCCTGATCCGTCAGCACCGCCATGTCCGGTTCGATCCCATGATCCGACCCTCGATTGATTTTAATAGTGTTCCACCATGTTGACGAGTCGCGGCTGATCACGCGAGCCGGCACCAGCTCGTAATTCGATCTCTGCATGTATCCAAGCGCCCCGCGAAGCCGTTCGTTTTCCTCGGAGAGATCGCTGAGAAGCTGATTCTCGGCTTTGAGGTGATTATTCTCAATCCTCAAATCCCGAATTTCGACTTCGAGCTGCTGCAAGGTTTTCACGCCCTCGGTGAACCCAGCCACCTTCAACTGCATGCCGGAGCCCGTTTTTAAAAATGGACTCAGCAACGTGAGGAACCCTGTTTGTAGACCCTGCACGCGCTTCGGGCTCAGGGTCAGGATTCCGCCCAGGGCCACCAGGAATATCGCCAATGCAATGATGTGGCTCCGCCTCATTTTGCTTTAAAGCCTCCCCGGAAACACATGGACATCTCGCAGTTGATTCAGACCCCCGGTGTCCCGAAGATGAAACCGGGAAACGGCCACTTATCGTGTATTGTGATATTGGCGTTCGGTCGATGCCACCTGGCGCAGGAATTTGAGTTCATTCAATGCACGCCCGGCACCTTCAGCCACCGCGCTCAACGGGTCATCCGCGATGTGCACTGGCAATCCTGTTTCCTCTGCCAACAATTTATCAATACCCCGCAACAACGCACCACCACCGGCCAAGATGAGTCCGCGATCCACGAGATCGGCGGAGAGTTCGGGCGGACAACGTTCCAGTGCAACACGCACAGAATCGATGATCGTGTTGATCGGCTCGAGCAATGCTTCGCGCACTTCCTGCGAAGTGATGGTCAGTGTCTTCGGCAGGCCTGCCACAAGGTCGCGGCCTTTGACTTCGATCGTCGTCTCTTTCTCCATCGGATAGGCCGAGCCGATTTTGATTTTGATCTCCTCGGCTGTGCGCTCACCAATCATGAGATTGTAGGCGCGTTTCATGTATTGCATGATTGCCTCGTCGAGTTCATCGCCTGCCACACGCACGCTGCGGCTGAAAACAATGCCTGCCAGCGAAATCAATGCGACCTCGGTCGTGCCGCCGCCGATATCGATGATCATGTTGCCGGCTGCGTCCTGCACAGGGAGGCCCACGCCGATCGCTGCGGCCATGGGTTCTTCGATGAGATACACTTCACGCGCTCCCGCATGCGTCGCGGAATCTTTGACCGCACGCTTTTCGACTTCCGTGATGCCGGACGGCACTGCGATGACCACACGCGGGCGCACCAGCTTGCGGCGGTTATGCACCTTCGTGATGAAGTGCCGGAGCATAGCCTCCGTGACCTCAAAGTCCGCGATGACGCCGTCTTTAAGCGGACGGATGGCTACGATGTTGCCCGGCGTGCGGCCCAACATGCGCTTGGCTTCGTCACCGACCGCAAGCACTTTGCTGGTGCCTGCCTGCACGGCCACGACGGACGGTTCGCGAAGGACGATGCCGTGATCTTTGACGTAAACCAGCGTGTTTGCTGTGCCAAGATCAATGCCGATGTCGTTGGAAAATAATCCGAGGATACTATTAAACATGAGAAAAAATGGAAAATTGGGTAAAAATTATGGAAATTCTGGCCTGCAAATCCGGCGGCCCGTAAGACACTCTGCTACAAGGAATTATATCCAAATGAAGCCGGGGAAATACTGATAAGGGATCTGCTCTGCGAAGTCCGGATTTCATGTAGAACTTTGCTTGGCCCCCCGTCAAGGTAAAGTCTGCCAATTTGTCGCTGATCTGAGCCTTTTTTCTACGAACCCGGAGTATAAATGCGCATAAAGTTGCCGAAGGCCACGGATTTGTCACCGCTGATGGCGGATGTCCCGGGCGTCAGTGATGTAGATCACGTCCTCGAGCAGGTTTTTGCTGTGATCACCGATGCGCTCGATGGCGCGGCTGATGAGGATCAAATTGAGGTAGCCGCGCACAGCATCGGAATTCCCCGGGATCTTGTCGCTCACTTTGCTCTCGAAGTCCTTGCACATGCGGTCGAGGTCCTTGTCGCGCTTGAGCTGTTCGCTGGCAAGTTCCCGGTCTCTGTCGCTATAGGCCCGCAGCGCCATTTGCAACATATCGAGCGCAAAATAGACAAGGCCCTCGACGCAAGAGGTCTCCACCAGCGATTCGTGGGAGTTCAGCTTCCGGGCGCGGCGGGCGATAGTGGTCGCCTGATCGCCAATCCGCTCGAGATTAGTGCTGATTTTAATCGCAGAAATCACTTCCCGGAGATCACCGGCCATGGGCTGATAACGCAGGATTGTTTCGAAGCCAAGACGATCAATGCTCACCTCCAGATCATCGATTTCCTCGTCTTCCGCGATTGCCAGATTGCACAGCGTGATGTCGCGTTGCAGCAGACCATGAGTGGCGTTGATGAAATTCTGGATGCCCAGAGCCCCCATCTTGATCACGTCTCCACGCAATTTGCGCAAGGCGGCATCATAGGAGCCGAGAGTGTGCGGTTCGCTGGTGTGCATAATTATCAGTACCATAAATTAAATCCGCGCGCACGGCTTTTTGCGGTCCGGCAGTTAAATAGATGCATTTATTCGATCTCAAGTTTATCAACCCGGTTGAATGCTCGCAGCAGAGGTGAAATTTTGCCCATTGCCCATCCCGGAATCGTCAGCTAGAGGGTGATGATCATGCAGAAAACAATTCTGATTGTGGACGACGAGCAGGATGTGGTGGACCTGGTGCGTTACAACCTCCAGCGTGCCGGGTTTGCGGTCATTCCTGCGATGGATGGCATTGCGGCGGTTGCCGAGGCGCGTGACCGCAGGCCCGATGCCATCGTGCTTGACCTCATGCTCCCTCACATGGACGGACTGGCGGTTTGCCGGAAGCTGAAAGGCGACCCGAACACTGCCGACATACCCATCATCATGCTCACCGCGAAATCGCTGCAGGACGATAAAATCTCCGGACTCGAAACCGGTGCCGACGACTACCTGACCAAGCCATTCAGCCCCAAAGAACTGATCCTGCGTTTGCAATCGCTGCTACGCCGGAGCATCGGCACCACGGGCGCAACCACAGTCACAATTGGAGATTTTCACCTCGATAAAGGTGCTTTTGAATTCACTCTCGCGGGCGATCGCATCGAGCTCACCACCACCGAGTTCAAGTTGCTGGTAACCCTGATCGAACGCAGAGGCAAGGTGCTTTCCCGCGAGACTCTGCTCTTTGATGTATGGGGCTATAAGGCCTCGGTGGACACCCGCACCGTCGACACACACATGCGGCGGCTGCGCTCGAAGCTCGAGACCCACTCCGATAAAATCGAGACCATCCGCGGCGAGGGCTACCGTTTTCTGGGAGAATAAAATTTTGCTCACTCTGCTCACGGCAGCATTCATCACAGCGCTGGGGCTTTGGCTCTGGGTGCAATACATCAAGCCATCGCAGGACCTGCGGCGCGCACTGCATCAACTCGCCCAGGGCCAGCCGGTCTCCGATCTCTCACTCGCTCAACCACCGGGCATTGACACCATCGCAGCAGACCTCGCAGCGATCAATGAACGCCTCAACGATTTGCACCGCCGCATCACCGATGAGGGCTTCAGCCTGCGCGTCATGCTCGCAGGCATGGTCGAAGGAGTTATCATTCTGGATCGCAATGAAAGCATCCAGCTCGCCAATGACGCAATTTTCAAGATGTTTGAGTTCAAACGATCACCTATCGGAAAATCGCAAATGGAGGTTTTTCAGAATGTGCCGCTCAGAGCCGCCATCGAGGACACGCTGAGCAGCGGCGCCCCTAACAAGCTCACGATCCAGATCCAGATCTTCCGCGAGGGCAAACCCGTGCCGCGCTTTTTTGAAGTTAGCTCGGTGGCGTTGGATCCGGGCAACACCGGATCTCCCACAGGCGTGATCGCGGTGTTTCACGACATTTCGGAGCTCAAAATGCTGGAGTCCGTGCGTCGCGAATTGATCGCCAACGTTTCCCACGAACTCCGCACCCCGCTCTCCATCATCAACGGCTACATCGAAACGCTGCTCGAAGGAGCTGTAGAGGAGACCGACCTGGCCCGGCGTTTTCTCAACACCATGCAGAAGCACGGCAACCGGCTCAATCTGCTCATCGAAGACCTCTTCACCATCTCCAAACTAGAGTCCCGCTCACCCGATCTGAACCTCGAAAAAGTCCAACTCCGGCAAATCCTCCAATCAGTGGTCGACCGCCTGGAGCAGCAATTCACCTCCCGCTCGGCAACTATGGAGATCGTTGCGCCCGATGACATCCCGCCCATCGAGGCCGACAGCCACAGGATGGATCAGGTCTTTTTTAACCTCGTCGACAATGCACTGAAATACTGCGGCCGCAGTAACGCACACATCCGCGTCGAACTCCGGCAGGATGACGACCACGTCTACACCAGCATCACAGACAACGGCCCCGGCATCCCGCATGAGGATCAGCCGCAAATTTTCGAACGTTTTTACCGTGTGTTTAAAGACCGCTCACGCGACGCGGGTGGCACCGGGCTCGGACTCTCCATCGTCAAACACGTTATCATGGCTCATGGCGGCGAAGTCGGCCTGAAAAGCGAACCCGGCGAAGGCTCCACCTTCTGGTTCCGCATCCCGATCACTCAGCCTGCCTTGGAAGTAGACCCGAACACGGCAGTTTAAATCACCATGAAGGACATGAAGAGCATGAAGATAAGAGGTGATTGGGAATATACTTTGCCAAGCCCTTTCGCACAGCCGCCCCTTTGTCTCCAAGGGAAATGACACTACAATACAAAGCTCTTAAGCCCGTCTTTAAGCCGTTTGACGTTGAAATTGATGAGGAACCCTTGGCGGATATCAGCAAGCTTCATGTAAGTGAGCAATTGCGCCTCGTGGACTCCAAGCAATTGCTCCACACTTTTGAGTTCGAGGATGATTTGATTGTCCACCAGGATATCGACTCGGTATCCGCAATCCAATAAGAGGCCCTTGTAACCGACAGGAAGCGGATGCTGCAAAAGGAACGCAATGCCCTGAAGTTTTAATTCGTGGGCGAGGCATTGTTCGTATGTCGATTCCAAGAGACCGGGCCCGAGGTTGCGATGAACCTCAATCGCACATCCTATCACACCGTGAGACAACTCCGAGAAATTCATTGTGAAAGCTTAAACCCAAGTGGAACGCAGAAACACGAAGATTCTCATCCGTCATCATACCTTCATGTCCTTCCTGCTCTTCATGGTAAATTTTCCCCTCCCCCCACCTACCCCAACATCCCCCGGAACTCCGTTTCATCCAGCACTTTCACCCCCAGCTTTTCCGCCTTTGCGAGTTTGCTTCCGGCCTCTTCTCCTGCCAGCACATACGTCGTCTTTGCGCTCACACTCCCGGCCACGCGACCACCGCGCGCACGGATCAACTCCGCAATTTCCTCGCGCGGCTGCGAAAGCGAACCTGTGATCACCCATGTCGTGTCTGCAAATGCCGCGCTGTTCGCATCCGTTGATTGCTCGACGTCAAACTGAAGGCCATGCGTGCGCAGCGCTTCGATGATCGCGCGATTCGATTCTCCGTCAAAGTACTGCCGGATGGATGCCGCCATCACCGGGCCGATTGTGTGAATCTCCGCAATCTCCTCCTCCGACGCAGCCATTAGCTGATCCATCGATTTGAAATGCGCAGCAAGCTCCCTCGCCGCTGATTCCCCCACTCCGTGTATCCCGATCCCAAACAACAACCGCTGCAGAGGACGAGTCCGCGATGCTGAGATCGAGGCAATCAGATTGCCAGCGCTCTTCTCCGCCATCCGTTCCAGCGCAGCCACTTTATCAATCTTAAGCGTGTAAAGATCCGCCACCGTGTGGACGAGATCTGCTTTAATCAGTTGCTCCACAATTGCTTCTCCGAGTCCATCGATGTCCATGGCTTTGCGGGCCGCGAAGTGTTCGATCCGGCGCTGCAACTGCGCCGGGCATGCTGCGTTCAGGCACCGCACAGCGACCTGATCCTCTTCACGAAAAACTTCCGATCCGCAGCTGGGACACGCGGTTGGCATTTCGAAGACTCGCTCCGCGCCTGTTCGCTTTTCCGTGAGCACCGCGACCACAGCCGGGATCACATCGCCCGCTTTTTCCACCAGCACCCGGTCTCCGATGCGGATATCTTTTCGCCGCACCTCGTCCTCATTGTGCAAAGTTGCCCGCGAGACCGTGCTGCCTGCGACAAAGACCGGCTCCAGCTCAGCCACGGGCGTGAGCACCCCGGTGCGACCCACTTGCACGCTGATCTCACGCAGCAGCGTCTCCGCTTGCTCGGCTTCGTATTTGTAAGCCATCGCCCAGCGCGGTGATTTCGAAGTGAATCCCAGCTGACGCCGTTGCGCCATGGCATTGAGCTTGAGCACCGCTCCATCGATATCAAATTGAAAATCATGCCTCACCGCGCCCAGTTCCTCAATCGCCGCCCACAGAGCATCCGTCGAATCCGCCAGCCAGCGCCGCGGGTTGGTCGGCAGCCCCCACTCCGCCAGCGTGTCCAGCACCTCCACATGCGTCGAGAAATCCGGATACCCCTCGCTGTAACCGAGGCCGTAGAAAACGCCGCCCAGATTCCGTTTCGCAGTGATCCCGGGGTCCAGTTGTTTGAGCGATCCGGCGGCGGAATTGCGCGGATTTGCAAACTCGGCCTCGCCCAGTTCGCGACGCTTTTCGTTCATGGCAAGGAACGCTTTTTTCGGCATGAAAATCTCACCGCGAATTTCCATCAATCCGCTGTGTGAGCCATCCAGCTTCACGGGGATCGAGCGGATCGTGCGTACGTTGTGAGTGACATCATCGCCAACATTCCCATCGCCGCGGGTCACAGCTGCGATGAGTTTTCCGTTTTCATAGACCAGAGAAATTGCAACGCCATCCACCTTCGGTTCCACGACCATCTCCGGCAGACCTCCCCCGGCGAGCCTGGCCACGCGCGCATAAAACTCCCGCACTTCTGCTTCCGAGTAAGTGTTGTCCAAGCTCAGCATCGGCAGACGGTGCGGCAATTGCTGAAACGCGCTGATCGCTTCCCCGCCCACCCGCTGCGTCGGTGAATCCGGCGATGCAAATTCCGGATGCTCGCGCTCAAGCTGGTCGAGCTGACGATAGAGCGCATCGTATTCGCGATCTGAGATCACGGGCGCGGCCTCTGTGTAGTAGAGGCGGTTGTGGCGGTTCAGCTCGCTACGCAGCTGCTCGATCTGATGCTGGACGTTTCCGGATGAGGGCATGGCAAGTTACGGAATAAACAATCGCACCCGCAATTGCACCCAGGAAATCCGCCATAATATCGCCCCAATCATTGCCGCTCCGCTCCGGCACAAACGATTGATGAAACTCATCCCCCACCCCGATGAGCAGCGCGATCAACGCAGTCACAAAAATCACCTTCCCCAGCGGCCAGCCATTCGTGACCCACAACGCATTCGCCAAAACAAAACCGCCAATGGCATAGAGCACAAAATGAACGATCTTATCCAGATGCGGAATCTCCCACTTCGGCAACTCCGGTGCCGTGTCCGGCGTCAGTGAAGAGAGGAGAGTGATTCCGCAAATCCATCCAGCCACCAGCAACCATGCAATGGTTTTTCGATGCAGCATTGAGGTGATGAAAGTTTTCAAGAGCGCACTTCTCCCCCATTCAGCCCCCACCGGCAAGGGAATACGACAGGGCAAACGCATTAACAAGAAAGAGGTTCGCGCCAAGGCCGCGAAGCACGCAAAGGATTTAGAAAGAGGGTTCATCCACGCCATTGACCCGCCGCTAATTATTTCCTTTGAACTCATCTTAGCGGTCTTGGTGATCTTGGCGCGAGCCATTCTTCAGGATCGTTGGAGGAGTGCTTTGCACCAGCCTCAATTTCTTATCTGCCCAACTCGAAAATCGAGATTCGCAATTCGAAAATTTTTCCCGAGCTCGTTTGGAAGCTGAATCATACACCGCCGAAGCATGTAAGATTTCCGCCACCGTGCTAAAAAATCACCATATTTTTCTGCCCCGCACACCCAAAATATCGCGCTCTAAAAGACTATATTTGCATTAAGGTTCGATTTTCACCGAATTTGCCTCATTTCCGCCACCATGGCCCGTCTCTGGCACGTCGGTTGCTAAGGGGATGCTTCGTTGGAATGTGGCGAAATCGTTACATTACTCCACTTGCTGCGCTCCACCGGCTGCCTTAAATATTAAACACTGTCCAGAACAATCTTCAAATCAAACTAATAAAAAAAACAACACCATGACCAAACTAAAAACACTATTATTAACAACAGTCGCAGCGACCGCGATGATCACCGGAGCTTACGGACAG
>JBGTCP010000026.1:0-7371 GCA_041748815.1 Chthoniobacterales bacterium | reverse complement strand
GTGGCACTGAGCGGCCAGCGGCTGTTGTTGAGGCGGGATGACGCCATGCGGCTCAGGGCGAATGTGGATCTGACAATGACAGGCCCGCTTGCTTCTGTGGAAGTCGCAGGCTCTGTCCGACTGGTCGATGGACTTTATATGCGCAACGTTTCGTTCAACCCCTTGCAACTCACCGTGGGTGGAGATACGGCGAGGCGGGCACCGTTCCGCTCGATCCCGCAGCCATTTGAATTCACCAAAGCCCCGCTCTCGGATTGGACATTTAACGTCGCTATTTACAACGAAACGCCATTCCGGATTCAAAGCAATTTCATCCGGAGCGTGGTTACGCCGGATATCCAATTGGTGGGCACCGGGCGCGAGCCGTATCTGGCAGGAAACGTTCAATTTTTTGACACTGCACTGGTCCTGCCGTTTTCGCGGGCAGAGGTTTTGCGGGGCGGGCTATATTTTGATGAAATGCAGCCGCGGCTTCCTTTTCTGGATCTCCATGCCCGCTCGCGGATCCGTGAATACCAAATCGACATGTATGTCTACGGGCGGATGAATGACCCGCAGGTCCTGATGATGAGTGTGCCGCCGCTTCCTCAGGAGGACATTCGTGTTCTCCTCACCACAGGGCTGACTCCTCAGGAATTGCAGGGCGATGAAGGCGGACGCGCTGCCATCGGACGGGGCGGAATCCTGCTTTTTCAATCTCTGTTTCAGAACCGGGATGATCTATTGGGAGCGGAGGATGATTTTCTCAACCGGATCACCGTCAACATCCTCCCGCCCAAACAACGTGGCAGGGACGATATCATAGAGACAAAATTTGAACTCACGGACCGTTGGTCAATCACTGCCGAGAAAGACTCTTGGGGATTTTTCAACGGCGGTGTGGAATACCGGTTTCGTTTTCAATGATGCGTTCATCAACTATTCTTTTTTTACTGGCATTGATGCTTTGGATGCCGTTGCGGTCAGGCTGGGCGCAGGGTTACACGCTGGTTTTTCAAGGCAATGCGGCTTTTACGGAAATGGAGCTTCTGGAGGCGCTGGAGTTTGACCGCGGCATTTTGGACCGGGAATTCACGATCACCGCTGTCGATGATGCGGCATTCATGCTGCAGCTGTTCTATGAAAAGGCGGGCTTCGATGAGGCGAAAGTGAGTTTTGAATTCAACGGGGCAGCCCGTGCTGCGGTTTTCAGGATCAATGAGGGTGAGCTGGTGACGGTGCGTGAACTCACCATCACTGGCACGGACGTGCTGCCCAACGAACTGCTGCTGGAGAGGTTCCGCGCGAGCCTCACCCGGGACGGCGCTAATTTGTTGTTCTCAGAGGAGTCTGCGAGTTCAGGGTTTTCGGATGTGGTAGGGACACTCGCCGATGCAGGATACCTCGCGGCGGAGGGCGAACTCATAATCACTTCGCCATCAAGAACGGAGCGAGATATCCGCATCGAATTGCGCGAGGGCCCGCTGTTCGAGATCCGGCAAATCCGCATTCGCGGTGATCTCATCGAGAGCGAGGAATTTTTGCTGGAGAGGCTTACGGAATTGCGGCAGGGCACTTACACGCGCGACCTCGTGTATTTGATGCGGGCAAGCTTGTTTGATTTCTACCGCTCGCGTGGTTACTACGATGTTTCGTTGGAATTTCAGGAGGAAATTTCTGAAGCAACCGGGCAGGTGGATGTGGCTTTCAATATCACATCGGGTGTGCTTTACACGGTGGAGTCCATCGAGTTCACCGGACTGGATCGCACTCGGGAATCGATCGCGCGGGCAAGACTCAAACTGGAACCGGGCGATGTGTATGACACGGAGCATGTGCAAAACTCCATCCGGCAACTCCTCACGACCGGAGCGTTCGACAACATGGTGGCCCGGCCCACACGCACGGGGAATGGAAGACTTGCAGTGACGATGGCAGCCACGGAGAGCAAGGCGAAAAGTTTCGCCATCAATCTCGGAGCCGGGTCCTGGGAGGGCCCAAGAGGCAAGCTCATCTACGAGGACAATAACTTTCTGGGCCTCCTCCGGCAATTTCGAGCTGAGACTTTTGGTTCGTTGAAATCGATGGGTGCATCGGTGAGTCTGGCAAATCCGGGCTTCCTGAATCGTGAGCTGCGCAGCGAAACGACTGTCTTTTATACATCGAGTGAGCAGCCGGCTTTTGAGCTCACGGAGTACGGGATCCTTTTCAGTGTGGAAAAGCGGTGGAATGCCCGCCACACCACGATTGCTCAGATTGGTGTGAAAGATGTTTTTGATTCTTCATCCGAAGTGATCGATCCGGATGGACTCCTCGAAGAATACCGGCTGGGCAGTGTGTCGCTAGGGCATCGTTGGGATACGCGTCCGAATCCCATTAACCCGAACACAGGATTCCTCGTCGACGCGCGCACAGAGCTGGCATCAAGTGCGCTGCTGGGCGATGTGGATTATCTGCGGACGCGGGTGAGGGGCAGTTATTATTTGCCATGGGTGCAACCGACAGAGGCACGGCCGTCGGTGCCATTTTCATTTGTGGCCGGCAGAGTGGGCGTCATCAGCGGCACAGGTGGCCGGGGATCCGTTCCGCTGCAGGAGCGCTTTTTCAACGGCGGATCCACCACCGTGCGCAGCTTCGCAGAGGACGAGCTCGGGAGGCAGGATATCAATGGCAAACCACTGGGCGGAAACTCTGTATTTTCAGTGAACTTCGAAACGCAATTCCCCATCAGGGAAAGCTTGTTTCTTGCGGCATTTGCAGACGCGGGAGCTTTGAGTGCGGACGCAAATCCGTTTGGAGGTGAGACGCGTTACGGCGTGGGGCTTGGCGTGAGATACTACACTCCCATTGCAGCCCTGCGCGTGGACTATGGATGGAACCCCGATCAACGCGAGGGTGAATCCATGGGGGCGCTGCACTTCGGAATCGGCTTCGCTTTTTAAATATCGAGGGATTGGCAGCGGGCGTGGAACCGGATATGCAGATGACTATGGAGCATTCCCTGAAAATTTTCATTGCAGGACATAGTGGATTGGTTGGCAGCGCACTCATTCGCAATTTCACGGCGAACGGTTACACGCAGCTTGTCACCCGCACACGCTCCGAATTGGATTTGCGGGACTCACAAGCGGTCGATGCGTTTCTGCAGAGTGAGCGCCCGGATGCAGTGATTGTTGCCTCTGCCAAGGTGGGAGGGATTCAGGCGAACAATGAATTCCCCGTCGAGTTTTTGCTGCATAATCTCCAGATTCAAAACAACGTGATTGCGTCTGCGCATGAGCACGGTGTGGAGCGCTTGCTATTTCTCGGGAGCAGCTGCATTTATCCCAAGTTTGCAGAGCAACCAATGCGGGAGGAATCGCTGCTAGCAGGGGCGTTGGAGCCGACGAATGAGCCTTACGCGATTGCCAAGATCGCCGGGATCAAACTGTGCCAATCCTATTGGAGGCAATACGGGCGTCAGTATATCTCCGCCATGCCGACGAACTTGTACGGCCCCGGCGATAACTTCGATCTGAGCAGTTCGCACGTCCTGCCGGCGCTGCTGCGAAAAATGCATGAGGCAAAAGCCGCTGGTGCCAGCAACGTTATAGTCTGGGGAACAGGCTCACCCCGCCGTGAATTCCTGCACACCGATGACCTCGCGGATGCGTGTCGCATTCTGTTGGAGAAACACAACGATCCGATGCAAATCGTGAACATCGGATGTGGTGAGGATGTCACAATCCGGGAATTGGCCGAGACGATCTGTGAGGTCGTAGGGTTTGGGGGCACTTTGGTCTTTGATACTTCGAAGCCCGATGGCACACCCCGCAAGCTGCTGGACATCTCGCGGATGCGCGCCCATGGCTGGACGCCTGCGATTTCGCTGCGGGATGGAATCACATCCGTTTACGATTGGTTTCTGAAAAACAACGCAAGCGCGCGACGGAGTTGAAATTCTGAAACTTTTGAATAAATTAGTTATGCCTTCGTTTTAATCACTGAAACAATCCTATTAAATCATGAAAAAACTCTTACTTCTAACTGCCGCGATCGCTGTTGTTCTAGGTTTCTCCGTTTCCAATGCTGAAGCGGGCACCCGGTTTTCATTCAGTGTTTCTTCGGGTCACGGATATCACCACGGACCATCCCATGGTTATTACGCACCAGCTCCTGTGTATTACGCTCCCGCACCGGTCTATTATGCTCCGGTGAGAGTGTATCACCAGCCGCGCCGGGTCTATCATCAACCACGCCCGGTGTACAACCATTGCTATCAGCCCCGCCGCGTGCATCGCGGATACGCTGTCTCCACTGGTTACTACCGCTAAGAAGGCGATTTTAGATTCTAAACCCGAAGCCCGCTGCGCCGAAAAGCCAGCGGGCTTTTTGCTTCATTTAAACCGCATCTTCCGGCTTTTGGAGATGCACATCCCGTTGCGGGTAGGGGATGGAAATGCCCTCAGCATCAAAGCGTTTTTTAATTTCCTCCTGCAACGCAAAGAAAACCGGCCAATAATCAGGTGTGTTTACCCACGGTCTGACGGCGATATTCACACTGCTGTCAGCAAGCTCTAAGACCGCGATGCTTGGCTCAGGGTCAGCAAGAATCCGCTCGTCCGCTTGGAGGATGGACTCCAACACTTTGCGGACGTGGTCAAGATTATCCTCGTAGGAAACGCCTGCCACGATATCCACACGGCGGGTCGAGTTGACGGAAATATTGATGATGTTGTCGTCAGTGAGCTTCGCATTCGGAATGAAAACCTTCCGGTTATCGGCGGTGCAAAGCTCGGTTGTGAAGATGGTGATATCACGCACGGTCCCGATGATCCCCGCGGCTTCAATGACATCGCCCACCCGGAAAGGCTTGAAGAGAATGATTAAAATACCCGCCGAAAAATTGGCAAGCGAGCCTTGAAATGCCAGCCCAACAGCCAGGCCTGCCGCGCCCAGCACAGCGACAAACGGCGTGACGTTGACACCCAGCTGGCCCAACGCGGCGATGATCACAACAACCATCAATGCGATAAAAAGAAAACTGGAGACGAAGGACACAATAGTCTCTTCCACATGCCTCGCGGCCATGACTTTCCGGAGTCCTTTACACAGGATTTTTGCAAGGAGCCGACCTATAAAAAATACCAGCACGGCTAGTAGAAAGCGCCACGCATAGGAAGTGATAGTGATGAAAAGTGTGTCGGACATTGGAATGAGTCTGCGTTAAATGTTCAGCCCCAAAGTTATCATGCGCGTCAAACCAGCGCTCAATTGCGACCTCATGCCACTCCCACGCGTAGAGAGTTGTATGAATGACAAAACAAAATCCATTCTCATCACAGGAGCTGCCAGCGGGATCGGTCGCGAGACTGCGCTGAAACTGGCAGCCCGCGGTCACAAACTTGCACTTACCTCGCGCCGCGCAGGCCTTCTTCAGTCATTGGCCGAAGAATGCACGGAGGCCGGTGCAGCGGGAGTCCACGTCCTGCCTTGCGACATCACACTTCCCCGCGCCGCAGAGACAATGGTGAATGAGGCAGCAGAAAAAATGGAGGGACTGGACATCGTTGTGCATGCGGCAGGTGTAGGGCTCATCCGGTCGGCGGCAGATACCAGCGATGCGGAATTTTCGAAGGTAAACAACGTTAATTCACGCGGCACCTTCCTCGTCGCTCAGGCCGCGTGCAAAATTTTTGCCGGTCAGAAATCGGGACAATTTATTACGATTCCGGGGATACTCGGCCGGGCTACCATGAAAAATGCAGCAGCTTACATAGCTAGCAAATATGCTGTCACCGGCATGATCAAAGCAATGGCTCAGGAGTTTCAGCGGATGGGCGTGCGGTTCACGCTCTTGCACTTCGGGGGTGTGGACAGTCCATTCTGGGACGATCTTGGCATGCCCGTGCAGCGGGACAAAATGATCCCTGCGGGAGTTGCTGCGGACTATGTTCTAATGGCCATTGACGCGCCTTCTCATTTGGTGGTGAATGAACTGGTCGTCCAGCCGGAGGTTCACCAGATGGGATTGTAGTCGGTCATGCGTCATCACGAAATTATCATCATCGGTGCGGGAATCAGCGGGCTCTCAGCCGCCTCGACGCTGGCTGCCCAGGGGCGCGATGTCTTGGTGCTGGAGAAAAGCCGCGGAGTCTCAGGCCGCGCCGCCACACGTAGATGGTCGGAAACACGCGTCGATCATGGCGCGCAATTTTTCACGGCAAGGTCGGCATCCTTTAAGACTCAAGTGGAATCGTGGGAAGCTCAAGGTGTCTGCTTCCCATGGGCAACAGGCCTGCATTCCTGGAGCAACGGCCTCTTGCACTCTCCGAGTGGCGACCATCATATCCGCTACGCATGCGTCGACGGCATGAACTCGCTTGGCAAATCGATGGCAAGTGGAATCAACGTGCTCACAGAGTATGAAGTGCAGAATGTCCAACCGAAGGGGCATGGTTGGGAAATCTCCTCAGCTAATGGGGAAGAAATCTTAGCACACACTCTGATTGTCACGACACCTGTCGTTCAAGCTTTGAAATGGATTACTGAAAGTCTTGAACCCAAGGTATTAGAGGCCTTGCAGTCGGTGCGGTATGGTCCCTCCATTTGTGTGGTCATTCGATGTGAGATGGCTGCACCTGAGTGGCAGGGCATACAAATCAGCCCGCCGCACACTCTTTCATGGATCGCTGACGACACTTCCCGCCGCCGCTTCGACCCGCCTGTTCGGACCATTGTGATGCATGGATCGGCGCAGTTCAGCGCTGAGTGGCAGGACCGGAATTTGGAAAAGGCGGCGGATGCAATGCTCCATGCAGCCGAGGAAATCGTGGGCGGGCAGGCGTTGGGTTTTTCCGACCGCATGGTGCATCGATGGCGATATGCTTTGGTCACGCAGGGCATTCCCGACCATGTCTTTATTGCTTCAAGCCTCGACCCGCCGGTATATTTCTGTGGAGATGCCTTTGCAGGCGCGAAAGTGGAAGGTGCATGGCTCTCCGGCCAAGCCGTTGCGGCCGCTATTTCCCAACAGCCAAGCGGTCGGCAAGACGCTCAGGCAATCCTGCTTCCAAGATCTTTTTCTGAGCTGTCTTGATGTCATAAGGGATGCGGCGTAACTCGATCGTATTTTTTGGCGGTTCGTAAATTACGTAGGAAGCCCGCCAGTCACCGTCGCGCGGCTGTCCCACGCTGCCCACATTGATGAAATATTTTTTACCGATCTCGCAATGGATGCGCTCCAACGGAAGGCTCAGTACCGAACTGTCGCGGATGTATGCGCGCGGAACATGCGTGTGCCCGAAGAAGCAAACATTAGTTCCCTGGTAGCTGAAGCTTGCGGATGCATCGAGTTGATTGAAAACATAGCCCCACCGGTGAGGCGTGTCCAGAGTGGCATGCACCACGGTG
>JBGTCP010000025.1:0-12439 GCA_041748815.1 Chthoniobacterales bacterium | reverse complement strand
TTGGCCATCCCCAACTGGAATGGAGGGCGTTATTTGGAAGAAACTTTGCGTTCGCTGGCAAATCAGGGCGGGCGCGTGCAATGGTGGATGCAGGATGCGGCATCCACGGATGATTCAGTGGAAATCGCGCGGCGTTACGCCACTGCAAATGATACCGTCGTTTCCGAAAAGGACGAGGGTCAGACCGATGCGCTCAACCGTGCATTCGCGCAAATGGGCGGCGAGATTGTTGGCTGGATCAACTCCGATGATGTGATGACTCCAGGAGCTGCCGAAGCAGTGTTGGAGAATTTTGCGAAATTTCCAGAAGTAGACATCGTTATTGGTGAGGTGGACTGGATCGATGCGGAGGGAGCCGTCACGGGCCATCATGCCGCGCAGATCACCAATCTTGAGCAGATGCTCAATATCTACGAGCACTGGTGGTGCGGGAAGCAATGGGTGCAGCCCGAAGTGTTTTGGCGGCGGTCGTTATGGGAGAAGGTGGGGCCGCTGGACACACGGTATCGCCTGGCTTTTGATTTCGACTTCTGGGTGCGTGCACTAGAGGCGGGGGCGAAGGTGATGCTCCTCCCTCGCACGCTTGCAAGGTTTCGTCTGCACGACGCGCAGAAGTCGAAGATGGCCCGGGAGGCCGCAAACGAAATCCGCAACATCCTCGGTGATGCTCTTCAACGAAGTGTTACCAACCGGCCACAACTTGCCCGCATGCTGGCATTTGATCGCTACCAGAGCGGACAGGATGTCACTGACTCTGCACGCCGCCCACCTCTGTGGCAAATGCTGCTGAAAAATCCAGACTGGTTGCTCATCCCGGCAGTGCGCAATCGCGTGCTGGCAAGATGGACCGGGCAGGAGTCCGGTTGACAATTTCAGCGGCCCTCTTTAGATCTCTGGCGTGATGAATTTACGCATGCGACTGGCTCTGGTGATTGGTCTTTTAACCGGAGGTCTGGCCGGGTGTGGCAGCACCGGCGAGGATCCGCTGGTGGTGGGGATGGAGCTGGCCTACCCGCCTTTTGAAATGACGGATGAACAAGGGAACCCGACAGGGATCAGCGTGGACATGGCCCGCGCGCTGGGGGAATATCTGGGACGGGAGGTGCGGATTCAGAACATGGCTTTCGATGGGTTGATCCCGGCATTGAGGACCGGCAAGATTGATATGATATTAAGTTCACTCACATCCACTCCAGAGCGTGCTGAGTCCATTGCATTTTCGGAGCCCTATTTGAGAACCGGCTTGTGTTTGCTCACAGCCGAGGCATCGGGAGTTGAGGGTATTGAAGACTTGAATGCGGAAGGCAAAGTGGTGGTTGTGAAGCGTGGGACAACCGGGCACACGTTCGCAACCGAGAATCTGCCACTTGCAACGCTACGAGCCCTGGACCGCGACGGGAATGCCGTGCTTGAGGTCGCGCGTGGCTCTGCGGATGCTTTCATTTACGATCAAATGTCGGTATTGCGGCACTGGAAACGGAATCCAGAAGCCACGAAGCCTTTGTTAACGCCATTCCGCGAGGAGAGCTGGGCAATTGGGCTACGACAGGGCGAGGACGAATTGCTGGGTCAGGTAAATCGCTTCCTGCTGGAATATCGCGCCGGCGGTGGCTTCGAGCGTCTTGGTGCACGGTATCTTGCTGACGAGAAAGCGGCCTTCCAGGAACTGGGTGTGCCCTTTGTTTTTTAAATGAACCGGGAGCTAGCAATCCAGCGGGGCAGGCGCGTGCTTGCGGTGGCGGCATCCTGCCAAAATCAACTGTTCATTCAACCCCTGCGGAGCAAGGCCGGATGGGTGTGTTTCGCGATTGTGATCGCCTTGCTGGGTTGGTGGTATTTTGCGTTCGGAGGCGAACTCATCCGCCAGACAAATCTCGATATGACGCGCAGTGATCAACTCGCCATGATGCGGCTTGCTGCTGAGTCAGAGTCCGACATCCTGCCTTTCCGCAGCAATTACGTGCAACCGCTCTGGCCCTGGCTTTCACGGGTTGTCATGAGCGGGGATGAGGATAATTTTTTCGAACGCGGACGCTGGCTCAACCTGTGGATTGGATTTGGAATGTGGGCGACACTCGCATGCGTGGCTGCATGGCTTCTTGCGCCTGCGCAGGGCATCGTGGTGGCAGTGGTCTACGGGTTCGGAGTGATGCTGCAGAGGGCTCACTTTTTTCATCCTGAGCCGCTGTTGTATGTGTTTTTCGGAGGCACGGTATTTTTCATGGCGGCGACAATGGCTCGCTCGAAGTGGCGGGATCATGCGGGGTGGGGCATCTGTTTCTGCCTTGCATCGCTTGCGAAAGGATCCACCGAGCCGCTGCTGCTCGTCTTCGCCGGAGCTACCGTTGTGCGCTTGATCTTCGGGAAACTTGTGGCTTCCGCAGAAGGCTGGTCCGCCGGGCGGCATTTTGCCGGCGCGGCTCTTGCAATTGGATGCGCGGCTGTGATCATGGCGCCAAATCTCTGGTTCAAATGGCAGACCCATGGTGATCCTTTTTTCAGTCCTGCAAAATATTGGATGTGGTGCGATGACTGGGACACCGAGGCATATCCATTGACTCCCAAAATCCAGACCCGCGCACAACGCGACGCATTTCCCCCCGGCGAGCTTCCCACTGCGAAAAATTATATTGCGCAACATGGATGGGATCATGCGCGGGAGCGCTGGAGCTCCGGCATGAATGAAATGGTCAGCCGTTTCATTCTGCCGACCCGCCAATGGGAACGCACGATGAAACCCCGGATGACCGGCGGGAGCGCCAGCAGGGGCGAAGCGGACCAGGTGTGGAATTACATGTTGCCCGCCCGGACTGTCTACATCGGCTTTTTGTTGGCGGCAGCGCTAATCCTCTGGATTGGTAGAAGTTGTATCTTGCGGCAGCGTCCGGCTTTTTCTGCACACGAGCTGACTTGGGTGGCCATGGCGGTCGCATTGTTTGCGGGCTACATGGCGCTCTTCGGCTGGTACGCAGTGATCGGGCGGGGAGAGCGTTTTTCGTTGACCTTGCATCTTCCGCTCCTTGGCTTCGCACTTTGGTGGGTCACTCAAGCAGTGCGCCGGATCGATGCCCGATGGAGAGATGTTGCCACGATGGTCTGCTCGATCACGACGCTGTATTTGATCTGGAATGCGGTGGCGCAGCTGCTGCGGATGACGCGGAATCCGTTGTTCGGGTTGGGCGTTTAAGCGACCGGAACCGCCGATGGGGTCGAAGAGTTTGGCTTCGTTTATTTCGCTTTTCCTGAATATTTCTCTTGCCAGAGGCTCAAGAATGTGATGATGTGCGGGCGTAGTCGGAGTTTTTCTGACGCTGCGGTTCGATTGTCTGTTGATTTGTTTTCAATGATAATAATCCCCTTGGATTAGGTAATTAGCGCGTTTGAAATCCCCTCTGCATTGAACAACCAACAGACAAAAAGTAATGAACAGCAAGCTATACGTGGGTAATCTCCCATTTGAAACTACCGAAATCGAACTCGAAGACCTCTTCACCGAGGCCGGCGCAGTCCGCGAAACCGTCCTTATCCAGGACAAATTCACCGGCAAAAGCCGTGGATTCGCATTCGTAACCATGCAGGACGATGATGGCGCTAAAGCAGCCGTTGATAAGTTCAATGGTTACAGCATGAACGGCCGCGCATTGGTCGTGAACATCGCACGTCCCCGTGAAGACCGTCCAGCAGGCGGTGGTGGCGGCGGCGGCGGCGGATACCGTGGTGGTGGCGGCGGCGGCGGCGGCGAACGTCGCGGTGGTGGTGGCGGTGATGACCGTCGTCGTGACTTCCGTCGATAGAATCCATCCTCAACTTAAAAAATTTACAACCGACTGTCCCACCGGGCAGTCGGTTTTTTTTGGAGCGTTAGGCAAAAGGCGTTTTTCCAATTGGCAGTGGCCCGCGCAAAACCTAAAGTGACTTTTCAATGCCAGCGACCAAGAAATCCACCACTGCCACAGGCAAAGCCACTACCGGGATCCATGCCGTGGTCGGCTCAGATCATGATGCGGTCGCCCGCACGGCGAAGGAACTTTCCATCCGCCTCAAGCCCGATGGGGGTGATGAATTTTCCATCCAGTCCATCGATGGTCAGGTGGATACAGTGGATGCTGCTGTGACTGCTATTTATGAGGCCAACCAGGCCTTGCTCACCCTGCCTTTTTTTGGCGGCAAACTCGTTTGGCTTCGCAATGCGACCTTTCTCAGTGATTCGGTGACCGGGCGCAGCGAATCCGTCCTCGGTGCTTTGGAAAGGCTGCAGGCAACTCTTGAAAGCGGCCTACCTAACGGGGTCACATTTCTATTCAGCGCATTGTCCCCGGATAAGCGGAGGGCGTTTTATAAAAAACTCGGAGCGCTGGCGGATCTGTCCGTGTTCGATAAAGTGGACACCGGGAAGTCGGGTTGGGAGGATGCCGTGGCGGGGAACGTCAAGGCGCATGCACGGGAGCTGGGCCTCACGTTCCGCCCCGACGCAATGGAGCTTTTTGTGCTCTTTGTCGGCGCCGATAGCGGCCAGGCACTAAGCGATCTTCAAAAAATCGACCTCTATCTCGGTAAGGACCGCCGCCAGGTCGAGGTCGATGATGTTTTGCTTCTGGTGCCCGAGTCGCATGCAGGAGCCATCTGGCAAATCTCCAACGCCATCACGGCAAGAAGGCTCGACGATGCTCTTGAGGCTGTGACCAAATTCCTCGGACGCGGTGAAAGCGCCATCGGGCTTCTGCTGGCAGCAATCCTCCCCACCGTTCGCAATTTGCTCTACGCAAAAGACCTGCTGGTCACGCATCGCATGAGGTCACCCGGATATCCCAACGATTTCCTGGCCTCGCTCAAACGCCTCTCCGACCGCGATACCGCACATTTGCCCCGCAAAAAAGACGGGTCAGTCAATACCTGGCAGCTCGGCATGAGTGCGTGCGCAGCTGGCAAATATGAACTCGCAGAACTCCGCCACGCCCTGGCAGCCTGCCTCGAGGCGAATCTTCAACTGGTCACTTCACAACTCTCTGCCCACCTGGTCCTCGCGCGCCTGCTCGTAAAAATCATCGCCAAAAAACCGCACTGAAGATTGAACTCTAAGAACAGGCACACTACCAAGTTTTTGCCGGGATTCCCCAAAGGGGATTAAGCTTCCAGCCCGGGGTTGCTAGCTACCCCGGGTCTATGATTAGAAAGGGGGAAACTCTGAAAGAGTTGCATCATCGGGCGAGGGATTCAACCCTTTCCGGCATGCGTAAGTGAACGCTGGAAGACCACAGCGCCAAAGGCGCGACGATCCCATAGCCCGGCTCGAAGGGCCGGGTTCCCGTTTCAGAATGAGCTATGCGGCCTGAAAGGTCGCGATTCCGAAGATTGCGCACCGGATCGCGGACTTTCAGCCCGCAGATCCTGATTTTGTGGACCCAGCCCTGCGAGCTGGGCTATGGAACTTGGGCCCGTTGGGCCAAGGAAACTCTTACTTGTCGCACATGCCCAACCGGCGTTCATCCCAGACCCCAAGCTATAACTCCTTCAGAGTTGCTCTCAGGAGGCTTGTAACCCATGGTAGCTCCTGCCTCGCAACCATGCTGATAGACAAAACGCCGTTGGCGTTTCGCAAACGATGAATTCAAATTCAGGACCCAATTACAATTGCACCTCATTCCAAACCCGGCGTGGCGCGGGTTCAACTGCTGAAAACTGAAAACTGAACTCTAAAAGACTTGATCAGTTGTCAGCAGGGAGAAGTTGAGCTAGAGTGAAACGGTATCAAGCTAACCGGTGCAAGTCGCCGGCAGTTCATTCCGTCCAATGCGGGATCGCGCGGCTTCGATCACCTTTTTCACCTAAACCAGGATACAATTATGGCATACACACTTCCCGAACTTCCTTACGCATTCGATGCACTTGAACCACACATCGATGCAAAAACGATGGAGATCCATCACGGCAAACACCACCAAGCTTACATCACCAACGTCAACAAAGCCCTTGAAGGCCACGATGACCTCGCTGCTCTTCCTATTGAGGAATTGATTGCTGATCTCTCCAAAGTGCCCGACTCCATTCGTGGAGCTGTGCGTAACAATGGTGGTGGGCACGCTAACCACACACTTTTCTGGAGCGTCCTTGGCGCTAACGGCGGCAGCCCGTCGGGCGATCTCGCCAAGGCGATCGACGAGGCATTTGGCAGCTTCGACGAGTTGAAAGAAAAAATCCAAACCGCCGGAGCCACACGATTCGGCAGCGGATGGGCATGGATCTGCGTCAAAGATGACAAATCCCTCTGCGTTTGCTCAACGCCAAATCAGGATAGCCCGCTCATGAAAGGCGTTGTCGAGTGCCCCGGCACCCCGATCTTCGGAGTCGATGTCTGGGAGCATGCATACTACCTCAACTACCAGAACCGCCGCCCCGACTACCTCAAAGCAATCTGGAACGTCGTAAACTGGGATGCCGTTGCCGAGCGTTACGCGACAGCGACTGCCTGAGGTCTCCAGTAGTAGTTTATACGATTTGCCCCCGTGTTGCACCAGCAGCACGGGGGCTTTTTTTTGAAAAAAAACTAAGACTCCCGGAGCTGAGACGTTTACAATGTTAGAAGATGTCCCACCCGGATCCCATTGCCGAACATGCCAACCATGTGATGGAGCGCTATCAAAGGCCGCTTGTGCAATACGCCATGCAGATCACTCACGACCTGGAAGCCGCCAAGGACACTGTGCAAGACGTCCTCATCAAGCTCATCACGCGTCACACGGACATTCTTACCGGAGAGACCAGCCATTTGGAGGGCTGGTTATTCCGTTCCTGCCGCAATCGCGCCATTGATTACACCCGCAAATCTTCCAAAATTGTGCACCTCGATCCCGAGATGCAGCGCAAAGAGAATCATCCCGATGCAAATCCGCTGGATCAACTCCTCGCCAATGACCGCAGTGCGCAACTTTTGAGGCTGATGAGCGAGCTGCCGCTACCGCAGCAAGAGGTGCTGCGGCTCAAGTTTGCCCACGATCTGCCATATCGGGAGATTGCACAGATCACCGACAATTCCATCAGCAACGTGGGGTTCTTGATTCACAAAGGATTGCAAGCACTCCGCGAAAAATTGACCCGCTCCGATGCCTCGGAGCTTTCCGCGTTCGGAGGTGAATCATGAAGTCGGATTCGAATATGACTGCCCGGGCCCTTGGTGAGGAATTGACGGAATCGCCAACTATTGGACATTCCGAAGAGATCGCGGCTGAAATGGTAGCCATCCGGGACTTGGGGGAGAATCTACGCAGTGCGTTTCGGTTGGAGCAAAATCACCATTTTGATTTGGGCGAATCCCGCAAGCGTGCGCTTGAAGCAATCGCGCTAAGTGCGCGTCCGGGTCGTCCGCTCACGTTCCTTCGCACAGCGGGGTGGGTGAGCTTAGGCGCTGCCGCGACTGTGGCGCTCGGCTTTTTCGTGCGTGTGGATTCCCCGCAAGGCTCAACTCCCTTGGCGGAGGCGGTGTATGATCCGTTTTTTGCGCTGGAGGCCCTTGAGCGGGCCACACCATTAATTACTGAAAATCCGCTCCGGGAAATGCGCGGTCCTGGCATCGAGACTCCGTTTGAGCCACAGTCTCCCATGCGACATGCACAGATCGCTGACTTCCGGTTGGCTGATTCTGCCTTCACGCTACGCAACGTACGGCCACTTCCAGATTCTCCGATGTTGCAAGAATTTACTCAGAATACAGAAAATTCCACTTCTCTGATCCTGGCAGACCTGGAAGATATTCGAGCGGGTTTGCCTGTGCTTGGAGCGGCAGGCGAGAATTTCCGCTTTCGCACTACAAACCAATCAACAACCCAGTGGAATGATCCAATTATTACTCCAATTGTAAAATTAAATATTAGCCGTAATAACGTTGCTTCGAATGCTCGTGCATTTTCCGTTTCCCAACTTATATCGGAGGATATTCATTCGAATGTAAACTCATCCATCACAGTAGATTACAGCTATAATTTATCGGAAGGTGTGGAAACTGTTAAAATCTGGGTTGCCCCCAATGACTCTCAAGTTTATATGCTTGAGATGAACCCACGTGTCGTGCAGTCGTATCAAATGGATTCACACTCCATCCTGTCCGATCAATCCCACGAAATCACCGTAAATTTCGTTCGTAGATCCTCCGAGCCGCGTCGTCTGGAAAGTCCAGAACTGCGTTATCAGCTTCACTCGGCGAGGCTCACCCGAGCCGCTCGTTCCAGCGAAATCGGCTGCCTGTCGTTAGTGGATTCTCGAAATCAAATCGTCCAAAATATCCCGCTCGGACTTCCACCCGCTGATTAGTTCGTGCGCGGCCGGACTATCGAACCTGTGAGCTGCGAAATCGACATCCTCACTGGCTATGCCGGTTACATTTGCTTTCATGAGCTATCAAGCGCTCGCAAGTGCGATGCTTCTCCCGCAAAAGCGGGATCAGCAGGACGCAATGGGAAAGGCGGCGCCGAGCAGTGTCCACCCACATTAGCTCCTGATTCTGTTCCTTATTAAATAGAAAACGCTCTAAAAGTTAGGCGCGCGAGCCGCTTCAAACGAAAAAAGCCGGGCGCTCTTGCGAACGCCCGGCCTTGGTTTCGTTACGGGTAATGCTACTTGTTTGCTTTGACCTTGCTCACTTCGAAGATCGTCGTGGTGCCGCTAACTTCGTTCATCACGACCAGCAGAGGGCTGCCGTTCGGGCTGTTTTCCTCGGAGATAAACACAAGGCCTTCTGGTCCCAGGTCGCCCGCCTCGGTTGTGTTCGTCGCCTTCGTGAAGTCGCGGTTATTCACATATTGCACGAACTTCGGTGCGGTCGGTGAGGTGATGTCGTAAACCATGACGCCGCCGACGCGCTCCAGGCCGATGAAGGCGTAGGTGCGGCCGAATGCCTTGCCGACAGTGATGCCTTCGGGTTCAGGGCCTTTGTCGTCGCTGCGATTGTCGAACGTGTTCTCCTCGTGGTTGGAGTTAAAGAACGTGGGGTTTAGGGCCGCAGTCATTTTCTCAAACTGATCGCCGCTGTCCCAGACCAAGTCGCCGTTGACTGAGCGAATCGAGAAAGAGCGTGCGCCGAAGGTGTAGAGTTCCTTGTAGATATTGTTTCCGTTGGTGTCGCCCTGGGCGGTGGTTGCTTTAAGACGACCGAGGTTGGCGTTCCTTTTGAGATCAGTAGCTACGGCTGGCGGGAAAACTGCAGGGTCGAGTGCCATGCTGCCGATCCGCGTTTCTTCGGAGTAACCAGGCCAGTCGCGTGCGTCACCTTCGTTGGCCAACAAGATGTAGGTTTCCTTGCCGACCTTATACGAAGCGATGGCATCGGGGAGGTAGAAGCCTTTGACGGGCCAGTTGCGGATGTTGATGGCGTTGTCGCGGTCGCTGGCGTCGAGCGCATTGCTGGAGCCGAAACCGTTGTTTGCCAGGCTGTGGTCCTTAGTGCCGAGTCCCTTGATGGACGTCACCGTGGCGGAAGGGATGTCGATAATGGCGAGCGCGTTATTCTCCTGCAATGCTACCCACGCAGTCTTCGAGTCGTGGGATACAGTGATGTATTCCGGTTCGATGTTTTGGGCGACGGTTCCTTCGGGGCCGAAGACTCGCACCGCTGGTTTCGCTCCGGCATTGCCGTTAAAAAGGGCTTCGCGGCTGAGATGATTAAACGCTGTGAAGTTAGCCGTGCGGACCGTCGCTTGTTCAACGCCAGCGGACACATCAATGATGCTCACCGTGCCCTCAGGGTCGAAAGAATAGTCGGGGCTTGGCTCACCTTCGTTGGCGACCAACACGTAGCGGCCATTGGGCGTGAAGGTTAGCATGTCGGGCAACGCGCCCACTTCGATAGCGCGGATGAACTGAAGATTGGTATCGAAGAAAACGACCTGGCCGGGTTGTGTTTTATCGGTTGCTTCCACGGCGATGGCGATGAGGCCGTTATTTACGGCGACGCTGTTAGCAACCGCGCCATAAGGCGTAACGTCGATGGATAGGTCATCACGAAGGACTGGCGCGTTGGGATTGCTAATATCCACTACATCGATTCGCCCAGCCTGCGCATTGACCACAAAGAGACGCTGCGTGCCAGGGTCGTGCGCACCGATCTCAGCGGCGCTGGTGAGGAAAGATCCCGCCGCGACCGAAGCGATGGGCGCGATGGAGATGGAGTGAGGCGACTCGGCCACAGCCGTCGCAGGAGCGATGGCGGTGACGGCCAGTGTGCCGAGGGTAGTTAACAGGAGTTGGGTTTTCATAGGCCGCGAATCTATGTAAACCGCTGAATAAGCACAATGACTTTTATGAAACAATTTCTCACCTTTCTAACATCGTCACATACAGAGGGGTCATTTCTCGCTTTTAAGCAAAGGTAACATAAATTACATACGTTACATACAGTCACATACATTATATACAGTCATATACAGTCATATACATACAGGTCACAAGACCCCTCGAACTCCCCTCCCGCTGAGCATCAGCATGGAGATTTTTGATCTGCAAACCGGTGTAAGATTTGCTCTTTATCCTGAGACACTGAGGAATCAGCGGCGTAGTCCTTCGGTGTGCGCTCCTTTTGATCAGCCACCCATGGATGGGCGCCGTGGGATAGAAGCAATTCCACTATCGCCAAGGGGCCCCGCCATGCTGCGTAATGCAGAGCAGTCGATCCCTCCTCGCAGCGCCTGTGCACATCTGCTCCGGCATCCAGTAGTAATTTGGCCACGGCCAGCCGATCCTCCACAGGAGCAGCGGATTGACAGGCAAACCATAGTGGCGTGTTTTCACCAGCATCGATGGCGGCACCGTGTTCGATCAACCACTTTGCAATCTCCACGTTGCCCATGCGGGAAGCCACATGCAGCGGGAGAAAACCAAGATCCGAAGAGGCTTCATGTACCAGCGAAGCCTCCGCTTTTAGAAGTTTCAATGCCCGGTCGGTGTCGCCTATTCGAATGCAAGTCCAAACATTCAACTTTGCTCCAGCCTGGCAAAGCAGATTGGTAATTTCGGCTTTGACCGCCGGATCCGTAACGTGTGCAAGTCCTCCATACAGGTCCAGCGGCGTGAATCCTTCACCATCGGTCACATTTGGGTTGGCGCCCGCTGCCAGCAATTCTTTCGCAATTTCCACAAGGCCAAAATCCACCGCGAAATGTAGTGGCTTGCGGGGAGCGCTGCATGAGTTGGGATTCAGGCCGCGCTCCAATAACATCCGGGTCATCTTCAGGCTTTTTCCCTGAAAGATCGCCGCTGGCCACAGCTCGGGAGCCAACAAGGCAGGATACTCGTCGAGCATCTGAAGCACGGACTCAGTTTGCTCTGTGCTGATCGCTGCACGGAGTCGGTAACTCTTGTCAAGCGGCTCCAGCACCTTATGCTCCCGTTCTCCAGCCCATTCGAGGACAGTTCTCCGCACGAGTTTTTCTTCCTCCTTAAATGTTGCCACGATCGAAGTATCAATCCACTGACCCACTCGCTTGATCAAATACTCGAGCGTCGGATATCCCGCCCCGAGCCAGGAGCGGGCAGCGTGAAACACTGCTGTTTGCCCGCCGATTCCTTCACTCATATCACTGCACACGTTAATATCGGCCCAGTGCTTGAAGAGTATTTCGCAACAAGCGATTTCATTGTGTTCCACGGCGACGTGAAGCAGAGTGGCTCCGGTCAGGGGCTGCGGAAGCTCAGGAATTTTTTTCTGAATAAGGCTTTTGTCGGCCGAAACCAGATGGTCCAGCTTTGAAACATCGCCGCAGTGGATCGCAAACACGGCCTCATCCACATCGGGCGTGGCACCATGTTCAAGAAGCAATTCAAGAATGCGATGCTTTGCCTGATTGCGCCCGCGAACGTAAGTATCGCACGCCATTTTTATTGGCGTCGAGTTATAGCGATACTTTGAGCCCTGCGGCTTCCAGTCCGCGTTTGCCCCGAGACTGAGCACAAACTCCACCGCAGAGTCATTTAACCCCTCACAGAATCCGAGCAGCACCGGACCGTAGCCCTCAATGTAGTCGGCATTGATGTCTGCTCCGTGCTCGATGAGGTAGTTAGCTATGTCCAAACGGCAGCACAACGCACAACCCTCAAGTCCGTGATGAAGTTCCACGGGCGCAACTTTTCCTAATTCGACCAGCTGTTTCACTGCATCAAAATCCGCAGCGCGTGTTGCTTCCTCGAGCAGCTGCCTCGGACTTTTTTCGGACTCCGCCTTTCGCTTAATTCCCGGCCAGACGACCGAACGCACAAGTTCCAACTCACGTGCACTGGCCCGTTGCCACACCGGCACCTCTTCACCGCTCATCATTTCCGCATATTCGATGGGGGTCATCGGGGTGCGATAAACTGTGTTGGCCACTTGGAACGTCGCGCGAATGCGATGGCATTCGATAGCATAGTCCAGGCGTGCAACCAAGTGCTCCAAAGCGGGAAGATTGTTGGCCGCGAT